>JAKIUV010000063.1 GCA_021647375.1 Robiginitomaculum sp. | reverse complement strand
ATCCACTGTGAAAATCTCCCGGTCCTCCCGTTAAAACAGAAAAACCTTAAAGTGGACGACTTTTACGCCGCCCGCGAGGACACAATACCCTCGCTACAGTGGACGAATATTGCACCGCCGTTCACAAGTTCAGGTGCAGATTTTGGCGGCGATGTCGTTTTCAGTTTCTTAGGACATAAGTTTGTTGGTCAATGTAAAAATTTAAACAAATCTGTTGGGGTGAAGGCTGTACAGGAAATTAATAGTGCAATTTCTTATTATCAAGCATCTCATGGTGTAGTTTTTTCAAAAATGGGTTTTACAGAGCCAGCCATAATTCTTGCTGAGACAAATGGGGTGCTGTTAGTTACAGGAACCGATATGGTATCTTTAACTCGCCAGATTGCGGTTGTGCTTGCATAGTTGAAATCGTTCGAATTGATTGATTTTTACAAACTCACTTTATGTCATCACGCAAGAATGAAATCTCACTATTATTTTTAACTAATTTTTTATGGTAGGATCGAGATAAACTTAGAGTATTTTTAAGTGTTCTTGATTGTGTGGGGCACCATATAAGGCCAGCGTTACCGATGATGGCGAGTAACTCTGCAATTGCTTGGTCCAAGCGTTGGCATTCTTGAGGAGGCGAATTACTATCATCCCACGATTGTTCGAACTCATTAGCATCTTGCGAAAAGTGTCTAGTTGCCGCCGTTAATTCCCCTTGTTGATTTATTTGTTCTAACATTGCCTGCACTGGTGGCAGCAATGCAATCAGGTTATCAACTTTAGCCAAAAATGAAGCCTTGGTTTCACGACGGGAATCCAAATGTTTTGCTAAAATATTTTCGGTGTTCCAATCAATTATTAACCCGTTGCCTATATTTTCTCCTTTAATCCTTGTAGGCTGGAATTCCGTATCGAGTTTAGAAGATATCCATTGAAACCTACAAACCCAAGCTGCTGATGTCCTATCTATTTCCCGCATATAGACATAGCCCCAAACTACATCGGCTTGTTTACCTGTATGAACTTTGGCTGAAATAGCGTCACGAGCATATTCGCTATTCTGACCGAGTTGAAGAGCTTCTCTAGCGATAGCGGCTAAAGTCGGCTTGGTTATACTTCTTGATGTTGGGTGCGCAATTATTTCTAAACTAATTCTTTTCGCATTCCCTGTACTGTTATCGCTTTCTGAGCAAATTGTGTAATCACTAGCGGCGACAATAGGGGAAGCCATATCTTGTAACTTAGATAAATCAGTTGGCGCAATTATATTTGAGCGGCACACAAGAATTTTCCAGTTATCCCCTGTAGATACGCAATTTTCTTTAGATATTAGCTCCCAGTAGCAAACTTCATTTTCAATATCACAAAGGATAATTATAACAGGTAATGAATGCTCAGTCCAAAGGCTATAATGGCGCGCCGATATGTTGTACCAAAACCCCTTTTCAGTATTTTTACGGAGCCAACTCGAACCAGCCTTAATTTGAACGGCTATAAGCCGCCCAGTTGCTTGCGCTTCATTCTTAATCTCTATTTGGCCATCGATACCGTAGTCAGATATAGTATCTTCTCGGAAGATGAGCCCCATCTTCACTATTTGATGGGCTAATAAATTAACTCCCTGCCGTGCAATTTGATCTGTATCATTCATATAATCTACGCCTAATCAATGTATTTACGATAAACATAAGTGTTCTGAAAAACACATTATTTCAAGTAATAAATTTTACCCTTTCCCCCAATGTCACTCCACATCACCCGACCTTGAAACTTTTACCCTGTAAACACACTAGACCGTTGCGGTAATTTTGCTCAGCCTAAAGTCCAACTTAGAAATGGACTTGGTTTATGTCACCGCAATCAATACTTATCGGACAAATCGTTTTGGTCTTCTCGACCATTGTTTTGACCACATGGTATGCGACCCAATGGGTGGCTTTGCAGTTTGACTATGATGCTTATCTGGGCGCACCTTGGTTTACCATTTCAAACCACAAGATTTACTTTCCTTGGAGATTGTTTGAGTGGTGGTATTCCTTTGACGCCTATGCGCCGAGCGTATTTTCCAAAGGCGGACAGATTGCTGCGGGCGGTGGGTTCCTCGGAACATTGTTTGCGGTTGCCGGTTCCGTGTGGCGCGGGCGACAGGCCAAGAAGCTAACCACATTTGGTTCATCACAATGGGCGAGCAAGTCTATGATGAAGCAAGCAGGCCTATTCGCAGAGGACGGCGTGTTTCTCGGCCAAGCTCACGATAATTATCTGCGCCATAACGGGCCAGAGCATGTAATGGCGATTGCACCGACACGTTCAGGTAAAGGTGTTGGCCTTGTTATTCCGACGCTCCTATCTTGGACTGGCAGCGCGGTCATTCACGATATTAAAGGCGAGAACTGGCAGCTAACCGCAGGATGGCGCTCGACATTCTCTCATTGCCTATTGTTTGATCCCACCAATGCGGACAGTGCCAAATACAATCCCTTACTGGAAGTCCGCAAAGGCGAGTGCGAAGTCCGCGACGTACAAAACATTGCCGACATCTTGGTTGACCCGGACGGTGTATTGGAACGCCGCAATCATTGGGAGAAAACCGCGCATTCATTACTCGTCGGCACAATCCTCCATATTCTCTACGCGGAGGAAGAAAAGACATTAGCCCGCATAGCCTCATTCCTATCTGACCCCAAACGCTCTTTCGAGAAGACGCTTTGGGCGATGATGGAAACCAATCACCTCGGCAACGATCATAAAGCCGAAGCCCATCCCGTTGTTGCACAAGCAGCGCGTGAACTCCTCAATAAATCTGAAAACGAACGCTCAGGTGTATTGTCAACGGCGATGAGCTTCCTGTCTCTGTATAGAGACCCGACTGTTGCCGAGGTGACTTCCAAATGCGAATGGCGGATTAGCGACCTTGTGGACGCAGATAAACCCGTATCGCTTTACCTGGTCGTGCCGCCGTCAGATATTTCAAGAACCAAGCCGCTAATACGGTTGATATTAAATCAGATAGGTCGCCGCCTTACAGAGAGCCTTGAGACCAACAATAATCCATCCCGCCGCAAAGTCCTGTTCATGCTTGATGAGTTCCCAGCACTGGGAAGGCTCGACTTCTTTGAAAGCGCCCTCGCGTTCATGGCAGGCTATGGCGTGCGGGCTTTCCTGATCGCGCAATCTCTCAACCAGATTGAAAAGGCTTATGGCCCCAACAATGCCATCCTTGATAATTGCCATGTTCGGATTGCTTTCGCCACAAATGACGAGCGTACAGCCAAACGGATATCTGATGCCATTGGCAGCACTACAGAAATGCGCGCGATGAAGAACTATGCAGGGCATAGACTTGCCCCTTGGCTATCGCATATCATGGTGTCGCGTCAGGAAACGGCAAGGCAGTTATTAACGCCAGGCGAAGTTATGCAACTGCCTGCTGATGAGGAGATCATCTTGCTCTCTGGCACAGCGCCGATCAAAGCCAACAAAATCACCTATTACACAGACAAGAATTTCACGGGCCGTGTCATGGCTCCCCCCGCCCATGCTCCAGATGATCCAACCGGATTTCCCCCTCCGCAGGATTGTCATTGGGGCAAACAGACACGGCCCGTGGATGACCGCCTGGTTATTGCGCGGGATAATATGAAAGATATTCCAGCCGACGCGGCAGGCAAAGACCGTCAGCCAAAAGTGGATGATAAAAAGCAAGTCCCTAAACAGCCCAAGGCCAAAGACCACGGTCAAATGTTTGATGACGACGGCAATGAAGTTCTTAGCCGCAGGCTCAATGAAATGGTTCAGCCCGTTATTGCCGCGCACCAAATTGCGCGGACTGGCGATAAGGAAATGGAGATTTAGATGGACGCTCTTACCTACAGACTGAGAGTTAGACTCTCGCCCGCCAATTATCACAAGCTTGAAAACGCAGCGCGCAAGCCCAAGGAAACGCGCTCTAAAATTATCGACAAAGCCTTGGCTGCATATTTTAGCTATGAGGTCGAAGATAAACGCGACGAAGGTATTATTGCGCGGCTTGATGTTTTGGCGCGGCATGACGCGCGGCATACTCGCGACCTTAATTTGGCCACCGAAACTTTCTCTCTATTCGTTTTGTATTATTTGACCATGACACCGGAATTGCAAGACAATGACAAGCAAGATTTAGCTGATGAGGGCGTGCTTAAATTCAAATTATTCGTCAACCGTTTGGGCGGTTACATGAAAGGCGGCGGGCGCACATTGTTCCGTGCCCTCGAAGACATCATGGTCGGCGACGAAGACTTTTTCACCAAAGAAGAAATCGAACGCTTCGCCAGAGCCAAGCTCGCACAAAGTAAAGCCTCAAGAGCGGGGGTACGCAATGTCAACTAATCTTAATCCTATCACCGCAAGCCGCACCCTGGAAATGCTCCGCTCCGCTATGGGGCCAGTGATTGGCGCGGCGCTTGATGATAAAAACGTCATCGAGATTATGCTCAATCCAGATGGTAAGCTTTGGCTCGATCGTCACGGAGAAGGCCGAGTGTACACGGGCGAAATTATTACGCCGCCCGATGCAGAACGCATTGTCAAACTGGTCGCCAGTCATATCCGCCAAGAGGTGACAACCGATAGACCTATCGTGAGCGCAGAACTCCCCAGCGGCGGCGAACGGTTTGAGGGCTTACTCCCGCCCGTAGTTTCTGCGCCATGTTTTTCCATCCGTAAAGGCGCAGCTAAGATTTTTACTCTGGATGATTATGTAGAAGCGGAAACAATGACCAAGGCCCAGGCGGATGCACTGTCATATGCCGTAAACGCCAAGCTCAATATCCTAATCGTTGGAGGCACAAGCAGCGGTAAAACGACGCTCGCAAATGCACTCTTGGCAGAAATAGCGGGCTGTAATGACCGAGTTCTAATTTTGGAAGACACCAGAGAACTGCAATGCAGCGCAGAAGATACAGTAGCTTTGCGTACACATGGGCAAGACGTAAAACTCGCAGATTTGGTTCGTTCTACACTTAGACTACGCCCAGACCGCATAGTCGTTGGCGAGGTACGCGGCCCCGAAGCCCTTGATATGCTCAAGGCTTGGAATACGGGACACCCCGGCGGCATTGCCACTGTGCACGCAAATTCCGCAGAAGCAGGCATTTATCGTATCGAGCAGCTTATATTAGAGGGCGCAAGCTCTGTCCCGCGCACCCTCATAGCCGAAGCCATAAATGTTATTGTCTTCATATCAGGCCGAGGAACCGCCCGCCGCGTGGAAACCATTGCCCGCGTGCTTGGTGTTCACGGCGACGAATATGACCTTGAACCACTCGCGCCCAATTTTACGCCGTTAAAACTCATCCCAAAAACCAACCTTTAAAGGAGCTTCCTATGTCCACCCGTCAACTTACCTATCTGATACTTATTATCCTCGCTTTTATATTGTTCGCAGAACCCGCCTTTGCATCCGGTTCGTCTATGCCGTGGGAAGCGCCGCTGACAAAAATCCTTAAATCCATCGAAGGCCCAGTTGCCAAGATATTTGGCACGATTGTCATTATTATGACTGGCCTAACATTGGCCTTTGGCGATACGGGCGGCGGCATTCGTAAACTCATTCAAATCGTGTTTGGCCTTTCGATTGCGTTTACAGCCACCAGCTTTTTCATGTCGTTCTTCAAGTTTAGCGGCGGGGCATTGATCTAATGATAGACGGTTTCTCTATACCCTTGCACCGCTCGCTGACCGAACCAATTCTGCTCGGCGGCGCGCCAAGAACGGCGGCTATCCTGAATGGGACGCTTGCAGCTGCCCTTGGGCTTGGTCTTCAGCTTGCGGTTATCGGCATCATCTATTGGGTCATCTCCCATTCTCTATCTGTCTATTTCGCCAAGCGCGACCCTAAATTCATGGACGTGCTGGCGCGCCACATCAAACATAAAGGGTATCTGTCATGCTAAACTTAGCGGAATACCAAAAACAGCCCGCCAAGCTCGCAGACTATCTGCCTTGGGCTTGTTTGATTGCGCCCGGCGTGGTGCTCAATAAAGACGGTAGCTTCCAACGAACGGCAAGGTTTCGCGGGCCTGATCTCGGCAGCGCTACTGAGGAAGAACTCGTTGCTACATGCGCCCGCATCAATAATGCACTGCGGCGCTTTGGTTCAGGCTGGGCGTTGTATTTTGAAGCCTGCCGCCATGCCGCGCCAGATTACCCGCACTCAAATTTCAAAGACCCCGCAGCATGGATAGTAGACCAAGAAAGGCGTGGGCAGTTCGAACAATCAGAACACCATTTTGAAAGTGAATATTATCTGACATTTGCGTACTTGCCGCCTGCCGACAGTGCTAAGCGCGCCGAAAACCTTCTTATAGAAAAGCCAGATGATGAGCTAACAGAAACTGCGTCTGATCATCTCACTGCCTTCATTACCGAAAGTGAACGCTGCCTAGACTTAATGGGAAGTCTATTTCCACTCGCAGAATTCTTAGACGACACCGAAACCCTGACATATTTACACTCGTGCATATCCCCAAATAAACACAAAATCACTTGCCCCGAAACACCGGCCTATATTGACGCGCTCATTGGCGGGGCAGATTTAGTCGGCGGGCTTGTGCCAAGGCTCGGCGGTGAGAATCTACATATGATTACGGTGCGCGGGTTTCCGGGCGAAACCACGCCGGGTATATTAGACGATCTTAATAGTCTCAGTTTTTCGTACCGCTGGATGACACGCTATCTGCCGATGGATAAAGCAGAGGCGACAAAGGTTATCGGTAAATTCCGCCGCCAATGGTTTGCCAAACGTAAATCGGTCATGTCGCTATTACGAGAAAGCTTGTTTAACGAAACATCCGCTTTGGTAGATAGTGACGCAGATAACAAAGCCCTCGACGCCGACCAAGCCCTGCAAGACCTTGGCGCAGACCATGTGAGTTTTGGTTATTTAACTACTTGTATTGTGGTCAGCCATAAAGACGCACTGATTGCCGAGCAGCAAATTCGTTCCATAGAGCGGATTGTCAATGGACGGGGTTTCGTTTCTATCCACGAAAGTGTCAACGCCGTTGACGCTTGGCTCGGAACATTGCCCGGTAACCCATATGCCAATATCCGCCAGCCAATAATTCATACGCTTAACTTAACGCACCTTATGCCGCTATCTGCCATATGGGCTGGTCCAAAACGTAATGAACATTTGGACGATGTGCCTTTGCTATATGCAACAACGGCAGGCCATACGCCGTTTCGCCTCGTCACCCATCAAGGCGATGTCGGGCATATGTTGATCGTCGGGCCAACGGGCGCAGGTAAATCGGTTTTGTTGTCACTGCTCGCCTTGCAGTTCCGCCGTTATAAAGACGCACAGGTGTTTTTCTTTGACAAAGGCCGTTCTGCCCGTGCTGCAACGCTTGCATTGGGTGGCGATTATTATGATCTCGGCGCAGAAAACTCCATCATCTTCCAGCCCCTCAAACATATTGATGATGAAGCGGAGATCGCATGGGCGCTCGACTGGATATTAGGCCTGCTGCGCAATGAAGGATTGGAAACCGACCCGGACATTAAAGAAGCGGTTTGGAGCGCGCTGCAAAGCTTAGCCACTGCACCCACCGAGCAAAGAACGCTAACCGGATTATCGGCGCTTTTACAATCCAACAAGCTACGCCAAGCCATGCAGCCCTATACGCTCGATGGTGCTTATGGTCATTTACTTGACGGCAATACCGAGTCTCTCAAAGCAGGCGATATGCAGTGTTTTGAGATGGAAACCTTGATGCACTCAAAGGCGCTTGTGCTGCCAGTGCTCACATATCTATTCCATAGATTAGAAGCACGGTTTGATGGTAAACCTAGTTTACTTATACTCGATGAGGCTTGGGTGTTTCTCGACGATCCATTCTTCGCAGAGCGTATCCGCGAATGGCTAAAAGTCCTGCGGAAGAAAAACGTCTCTGTGATATTCTCGACCCAATCTTTGGCTGATATTGCGAGCAGTGATATTGCGCCTGCATTGATCGAATCCTGTCCATCAAGAATATTCCTGCCCAATGATAGAGCAATGGAGCCACAACAAGCAGAAATTTACGAACGCTTTGGCTTGAATAAACGCCAGATAGAAATCATTGCGTCGAGCATTCCTAAGCAGGATTACTATTTTCAATCACGAGCAGGCAACCGTCTGTTTGACCTTGGTCTTGGCGAAGTCGCGCTCGCATTTTGCGGCGCAGGTTCCGAAAGTGAGCACGCAGGTATTGATGCGGTTTTGGAAACGCACGGGGCAGATCAATTCGCCAGTGAATGGCTGCGCGCTAAATCTCTCGATTGGGCTGCTGACCTTATGGGTTCAGAATTTAATATCACAGATCAAGCATTGCCTTGGAGAGAAACTATTACAGAAAGTGAGGACATATGTGCCGCCGAATAAAATCATTCTTACTCGTCTTCATAATGTTATTTTCTTATGTCCACACCGCGCAAGCGCAATTCGGCGGCATTGTCTTTGACCCTAAGAACTTTGTGCAAAATCTCTACACCGCATCGCGTTCGCTGATCCAGATACGTCAACAGGTCAGCCAACTTCGTAATGAAGCCCGTATGCTGATTGGGCAAGCTAAGGATTTGGCTAAGCTGGATTACAATGCGCAATATGATCTGCTGCGTATTTTGCAAGAAATAGCCACACTCACCGAAGAAGCCGAGAATGTCAGCTATGAAGTTGGGCGCAGCCGCAATCTCATGCGCGAACATTATCCGCAAGAATATAACCATATGTCCGATGACGAAATGCTGGCGAACGCCGAAGTGCAATGGGAGAACTCCCGCGTAGCTTTTGAAGAAGCTATAATCATGCAATCAAAAATGATCTCTAGCGTTAAGGTGGATGCACGAACGCTAGATAAGCTGGTGACGGAAAGCCAAAGCTCCACGGGTAATCTCTCGGTTGCGCAAGCAGGCAATCAACTCCTAGCGCTGCTCATCAAACAGATCATGCAAATGCAGCAAATGGACGCCGTGCAATACCGCGCCCAAGCGCTTGAGCATTCGCGTCAGCTCGCCATCGAGAAAGAGTCCCGTCAAAAGCACAAACGCTTTATCGGCACAAGAAATGCCTATGGCAAAAAGAGAGGGCGCTAGTCATGGATAATTTATCCGTCATTGATGAATTCCTAAAGACGTTTAGCACTTATATAGATTCGGGCTTTGGACTTCTCGGCCCCGATGTAATGTTTCTGACAGCCTTTCTTATTGGCATAGATATTACGCTTGCAGGTCTGTATTGGGCTATGGGGCCAGATACTAATGTGATTGCCAAATTCTTGAAGAAGGTGATGTATGTTGGTTTCTTCGCACTCATTCTAAATAACTTCGCATTCTTAAGTGATATAATATTTACAAGCTTTGGGCAGCTTGGCCTTAATGCTACAGGTAAAACTATCACGGCAGCGGATCTTATGCGCCCCGGTTTTGTTGCCAGTGTCGGTTTCGACGCGGCGCACCCTTTGCTCACCGAAGTTCAAGACCTTACAGGACCGATTAAATTCTTCACCAATATCGTTACCATCATTATTTTGCTTCTCGCTTGGGTGATTACATTATTTGCCTTCTTCTTTTTATCCATCCAGCTTTTTGTCACCATTATTGAATTTAAGCTCACTACGCTTGCAGGCTTTGTGCTGATCCCATTTGCTCTCTGGAATAAAACATCCTTCCTCGCAGAAAAGGTACTCGGTAATATCATCGCCTCTGGCATCAAACTTATGGTGCTGGCAATTATTATCGGCATTGGCTCGACCATATTTGGGCAGGTGACTGCGGCGTTCGTGCCGGGAGAAGTTACGCTCGAAGATGCTGCCTCCGTAATTCTTGCCTCTCTCGCCATATTCGCTTTGGGTATATTCGGCCCAGGCATTGCCACAGGTCTTGTATCTGGCGCGCCGCAACTCGGCGCAGGCGCAGCAGTTGGCACAATGGCTGCCGTTGGCGCCGGAGCAATGGCAGGCGCTGCCGCCGCAGGTGCGGGTGCCGGCATGGCAGGTAAAGCGGCTGGCGGTGCGGTCAAAGCGGGCGCATCACTCGCAGGCGGCACACAGCTCTCTTTTGCCCTTGGTAAAGCGGCGTCAGGTTCTGGCGGCGTTAAAGGCGCGCTCGGCGGTGCGTCCGCAATGGCGCAAGCGGGCATGGGCGCGGTTAAGAACGCAGGTAAAGCCGTTGCATCAAAAGCTAGCGGTAGTGTTAGCGCCGCCCATAAATCAGGTATGCGCGGCGGGCTTAATGCACTTTCGCAAAAAGGCTTAAAACCCGTTAGCGCAAATGATGGCGGTGGTTCTGGCGGCGGAACAGGCCAACCTGATTGGGCTAAAAAGATCAAAAACCAACAGTCCCGGCATAATGCCGGACGCAGAGCTGGTGATGCCATCCGCTCCGGCGATACGCGCGGCGGCGGCTTTGCCCCAAAACTTGAACAAGAAGAATAGGAGAAAATTATGTGGAAACGCAGTCAATCAAGATATGGCACAACGCCAGTACCCGAAACACCGTACCAACGAGCAGCCCAAGTGTGGGATGACAGAATTGGTTCAGCGCGTGTGCAGGCTAAGAACTGGCGGCTGGCGACATTATTGTCCATTGGATTATCGGCTTTGTTGGCAGGCGCTTTCATCTGGCAAAGCTCGCAAAGCATGATTACGCCTTATGTAGTAGAAGTGGACACCAATGGTTCGGTTCGCGCTATCGGCCCCGCCACAGAAAATTTCATTCCGTCAGACGCACAAATTGCGCACCAACTTGCAGACTTTATCAGCAATGTACGCTCGGTTTCGATTGATCCCGTAGTGCTGCGGCAGAACTGGCTTGAGGCGTATAGCTTCGCTACCGACCAAGCCGCGATAACTTTAAACGCTTACGCTACCGAAAACGATCCGTTCGCAGATATTGGACAACGCAGCGTCACTGTTGATGTTGCCAGCATTGTACGCTCGTCAAATGACAGTTTTGAAATTCGTTGGCGTGAAACTTCATATCGTGGCGGCGCGCTCATTGGCACGGAAAACTTCACAGCAGTTCTATCCATCATCATCCATCCCCCGACCGACGCGCAAACTCTGCATAGCAACCCCCTTGGCCTTTATGTGCACGGCCTTAACTGGTCAAAAGACCTCAATTCAGGAGAATAACATGAGACATTCACACCTATTAAAAACAGCGGCAGCAGCTTGCCTATTAGTATCCCTTAGCGGTTGTGCCAGCCTGCAAAAACAGTTTGCAGATTTCAAACTCGACATGTCTCGTAAGGACGTAGCGCCCGTAGAGATGAGCGCCGCCATTCTCAATATCGAAGAACCCATCATGGAAGAGCGCCCAATCGAAATAGAGTTTATTAAGCCCGTGATTATGCCTGGCCAAATGAAGTTACGGCCAGCGTCTTATATTACTTCTGGGCCAGTCTTAAAACCGTTTGAAGCGATTGAGCAGGCGAATGCCTCTGCCTCTATTGAACCCAATAGTAGTAATTACCTAAATGCCATTCAAGTCTATCCCTATACACCTGGTTCGCTCTACCAAGTTTATTGTGCGCCGCAGCAAGTGACGGATATTGCTTTGCAGCCGGGCGAAGAACTGACCTCCGTATCTGCGGGCGATACCATCCGCTGGATAGTTGGTGATACGGTATCGGGAGCGGTAGGCGGCGAACAGGTGCATATCTTGGTCAAACCGACCAAGCCAAATCTATCCACCAATCTTGTGATTACCACGAGTAAGCGCACATATTATTTGGAGCTACATTCCTACAAAGATACTTATATGGCGGCAGTGTCTTGGCGCTATCCACGAGAAGCATTAGGACTGCGCGGCGTAAAGAAAATGACGCGGCGCGCTAAATCAAAAGCAGCAGCAACAATTAGCAAGCCAAGCCTATCTATTGATAATCTGAATTTTAGGTACGAGATTAAAGGTGATAATCCACACTGGCGACCACTACGCGCATTTGATGATGGGCATAAAGTGTTTATCCAATTCCCAGCACGGCTCGACCAAGGTGAAGCGCCGCCGCTGTTTGTGATGGGACGTAAAGGTAAAAGTCAGCTCGTAAACTACCGCGTCAAAGGTAGCTATTATATCGTTGACCGCCTCTTCAAATCTGCCGAATTACGACTTGGCGAGAAAGACCAAGATGTTGTTCGTATTGTTCGTGATACAAAATCATGAGCGATAATACCAACAGTCCTGACCTCGCTATCCGCGCCAAACCAAAGCCCGTAAAACGGTTTAGCCGTAAGGCACTAATCCTCGGCGGCACGGCTTTGAGTGCAGGCTTGTTTGCAGCATTAGCCTTTGCTCTGCAATCACCTGAATATGGTGACGGTGAACGGCCAAGCGAGCTTTATAATGTGTCTAACAAACCCATGACTGACGCGCTTGATGCTCTGCCAAAAACATATGCTGATATGCGCCCAAAACTTGGCCCGCCATTGCCCGGAGATTTAGGGGCGGCATTCTTAGAAGCCAATCAAGGCGGCGTGCCAGTGCAGGAATTGGATAACCCGTTTCAATATGCGTCAAAGGGTGCGGCTCCACCGAGACAGTACAGACAAGCAGCGGCCTATCAATCAGCGCCTGCGCCGAGCAAGCGTGATGAAGCACGGGAATCGGGGCTGTTTTTCTCTGTAGGTTCTAATCAACAAAGCGGAGCAAAAGCGCCAGATCAATTTGCGGCAATGGACACACAGTTGGAGCAGGCTTATTCAAACCTAGCCAATGTCAATATGATGGCCAGCTATGGCGACCCAGTGCTTGGTAATGCGGAGTTTAATGCTGCGCCTGCATACCAAAATAGTAAGTCAGCGTTTCTTGGGCAATCAGCGGGCGAGAGATATAATCCCTATCTCCTGCAATCCCCAAAATCCCCATACCAGATAATGGCAGGCACATTGATACCTGCCAGCCTGGTCACGGGGCTTAACTCCGATTTACCGGGTCAAGTCATCGGGCAAGTGACCGAGAATGTTTATGACACGGTGACGGGTGAGTATTTACTCATACCCCAAGGCGCGCGACTGCTCGGGCGTTATGATAGCGTTATTGCGTATGGTCAAAGCCGGGCCCTTGTTGCGTGGACGCGGATTATATTCCCTAATGGCGATTCTATTCAGCTTGATAATTTACCCGCCGTTGACGGCCAAGGCTTTGCGGGGCTGAAAGATAAAGTGGATCGTCACACATGGCAGTTCATGAAAGGTGCGGTGTTGTCGTCCTTACTTAGTGTCGGCTCCGAGTTGTCATCCGATGATGAAGGACGGCTTGCCCGCGCTTTACAAAATGCAGGGCAGGACACAGCCAATATAGCAGGCCAGCGCATTATCGAACGTAGCCTTAATATCCAGCCAACACTAAGCGTTCGTCCCGGTTGGCGGTTCTCAATCATCGTGTCCAAAGACCTCATCCTCAAACCATATGGAGAAAACCCGTGACCAAACCAAATTTAAAACTCGCAAAACTACCAGATATGAAACCCGCAAAAATAACGGTGGCATTGCCGCCTGACCTTATGGGTGATCTGGAAATTTATGCTAAAATCTACGAGCAAACTTACGGTGAGAAACAGCCCGTAAATGCGCTTGTCCCGTCCATGATCGCTGGCTTTCTGGCCAGTGATCACGGATTTAAGAAAGCTAAGCGCGAGCTAGCTTAATACTGTTTCACTTAACCCAAAAGCCGAAAGGAAATATCATGGCTAATATAGGAACATTTAAACAAACAAAGACCGGGTACGAAGGCACAATCGCCACGCTTAGTATGACCCATAAAGTCAAATTTATCGCCAACGACAATAAGAAAAATGAAGACAGCCCCGACTATTTTATCAAGTCAGGCCGCAGCGACTTCGGCGTAGCCTGGAAAGCAACCAAAGACGGCGACGAACCGCTAGAGTACATCAAAGTTCTACTCGATGGCCCAATGTTGCCCAAACCAGTGAATGCGGCCTTGTTCGATCACGACGACGGCGCAGACCTCGTATGGTCACGGCCTAAGAAAGCGTAACAGGTAAAACTGCTATGTAGTGCAGCCCTTATCGGCTGTGTTATTTTACCTTGTGAGCCTTATATTTTATAATATTCTTGATTTTGTTACCTTTGTGACCCATATATAGCACTTAAAGTATCACAAAGGTAACATCATGCCTACACCGCACACACCGCCAATTGCCGTCAGGCGAGCACTAGCAAAGCTTGGCGACGACATTTTTGATGCGCGCAAGCGCCGCAAACTCTCAGCTACGGTCATAGCAGAGCGGGCTTTTACGTCCCGTAAAACCTTGAAACGTATTGAAGACGGCGATTACAGAGTTAGCATAGGCATTTATGCTTCTGTGCTCAATGCGCTCGGCATGATTGATGCGCTTAGTAATTTGGCTGATGCAAGCAAGGATAAAATTGGGCTATTGCTTACGAGTGAAGCCCATAAGCGCAAGCGCCTAGATAATGAGAAGAAGCGGTAAGCCATGACGGAGCCAGTTGAAGTATATGTGGATTTACGAGGAGAAACCCTCCGGGTCGGAACCTTGTTCCGAGTGCCCGCGCGCGAGCGCGAAACTATCAGCTTTGAGTATCATTCCGACTGGTTAACGCACGACCAGCGTTTTGCCCTTGAGCCTGCACTATCGGTTGGCGCGGGGCGGTTCTATCCAGAGCAAGGCCGTGAGATGTTTGGCGCAATCGGCGATAGTGCACCCGATACATGGGGACGGCAATTGATGCGTCGGGCTGAACGGCGGCGGGCGAAAAGAGAGGGCGGCGCGGTTCGCACCCTTCATGAAACAGATTTTTTACTTGGCGTATCTGACATATCCCGCCTTGGCGCATTACGTTTTAAGCGTAAGGGCGATGAGCAGTTTCAGGCACCAACCGATAATGGCGTGCCAGGTTTTATCATGTTGGGGAAATTGCTTGGCAGCGCTCAACGTATTGAGAGCGGCGAAGAAACGGACGAAGACCTTCAAATGATCTTTGCGCCCGGTTCTTCTCTTGGTGGTGCCCGCCCGAAGGCCTCCGTCGTCGATCAACATGGAAGACTAGCAATCGCAAAGTTTCCGAAAGAGACAGACGAGTACAGTATCGAAACATGGGAGCACATCGCGCTTACATTAGCCGCTAAAGCAGGTATTAATTGCCCGCCGCACGACTTGGTTAATGCGGCTGGCCGCGCAATTTTAATTTCATATCGGTTTGATAGGGTGCGCTTCGACAGAAGCGGTGAAATGCGGATTCCATTTTTATCAGCCCTGTCTCTGCTTCAGCTTAAAGATGGCGACCGCTCAAGTTATCCTGAAATTATTGATGAACTTATGAATGCCGGCGCGTCTCTAAAGACAGACGCCCCCGAGCTTTTCCGGCGTATGGTTTTTAACATCCTGATTTCCAACGTTGATGATCATTTGCGAAACCATGGATTCTTATTTCAAGGCAAACACGGCTGGTCACTCTCGCCTGTCTATGACCTTAATCCCACCCCGCAAGATGTCCGCGCCCGTATTTTAACGACTGCAATTAGCGTTGACGATGCGACTTGTTCTATCGATCTTGCATTGTCCCAAGCCGAATACTTTAATATCAAAGCTGATGCGGCAAAACAGATTGTTTCAGAGGTCGCAAAGGCAGTTTCACTGTGGAGGGATGTTGCGCGGTCTCAAAAACAGACCAAGGTACAAATTGACCGTATGAGCAGTGCTTTTGAGCATGATGATTTGATACGAGCATTGAAGTTATGAAGCAAGTGAACTGTCATATATGACACGTTATGAGCAATAGAGAATGATATATGCCAGCTAAAATAGTATCCATAAATGCGCGCAAAGCTCTTGAAACCTTGGGAACTGACCTCAAAACTGCGCGTTTGAAGCGGCGGATTTCCATAAAGAGTTTTGCAGAACGTATCGGCATGTCCGAAAGCACTGTTATCAGACTGGAAAAAGGCCATGAGGGCGTGAGCATTGGTACGCTGGCAATGGCTTGCCTTGTTCTGGGAGAACTTGACCGTATTTCAAACTTCCTTGATCCGGGATCAGATGACACTGGATTGCTTTTAGACCGTGAAAGACTTCCGAAACGGATAAGTAGGAAGAGAAAACACACATCACTACCTGATGAGAAAAAGCAAAATGTATCATCGGAAATTGATGAAGACGGGGTTGGTTTCTGATATTTGAAGCTGCCCCATATCCCAACATTTTATTTTTTATGAATATAATGGTCTGTATCTAAACGCAGCGCCTGCTTCCAGAGAGGTGTTTTTACATATAGTCTGTCAGCAAAATAATTATTGGCAACTTTAATTTCTTCTAAAAACCCTATCCAGCATAAGGGCTGGAGTACACCACTGAAAAAACTAGCACTTTCGGGGTTGGCAAAAAGCCCTTTTTCTTTTTGCTTAATGCCAAAAATTTTCTCAACCAACTCTACCCCCGTAATAGCGGTTTGTGCTTCAACATTGATGACATTCAGGAATATATCCCAATTTCCCATCGGCGCTGTTGGTCGGCGGCTATAGGCCCAATGGTCAAATTCAAAGAGAAAAAACGGAGCTATGATGCCAAATAGTTGTGCTGGATTTCCGACAAGTTCTTTTCCACCGCGTGTCAGTTTGAACTCTCCTTTATAGTGCCTTCCAATCTTGAGAGCTAACAAGGCTTCGCGTATGAAACCAAGAGGTGGCAAGTCCATTTCATTGAGAACTTTGTTAACCGCATACAGATCCTCAGAAGTATAACCGGGCCAATCAAATGCTCGTGCGGCCCAATCTACAAATGTACGCTTGAAGCATTTACTGACCGTGAGGCCAATACCGCCATGCTCGGCGCAATAGTCCAAGGTCAAAGCCGTTGACCTGACAAACAGCGAATGCCGCAAGACCAGCTCCGCATTATCTAAAGTCTTAAATTCAATCATGGTACATTCTATTGTTTTCCAATAC
>JAKIUV010000062.1 GCA_021647375.1 Robiginitomaculum sp. | reverse complement strand
GTTTGTTTATGGGGTGCAACAATATTCATACCCCCAATATACCCCACCAAAAAAACTCATGGATAAGATTTCTCTTCGGAGAGAAATAGGATAATATTTCCAGCCATTTCAATAGGTTAAAGAGTTTGGATTTTATTTCGCTCCACGCCCAATAATACTATTACCTTGGTATTCTGGTAGTTGGCACAAGCCCATAATTAAATCTCTCGCATCTTCGCCTATCTCGTCGTGGTCTACGGCGTAAGCACAAACCGCTTTGAAATAACCGAGTTTGGAACCGCAATCGTGTGCGTCGCCTTCGAACTCAACTGCGTGGAAGGTTGAAACTTCCATCAACTTCGCCATAGCATCTGTGAGCTGGATTTCATTGCCCGCACCGGGTTTTTGGTCTTCGAGAAATTTGAATATTTCTGGCTGGAGAATATAACGTCCGGTGATGGAGAGGTTGGACGGGGCGTCCTTAGGGTCTGGCTTCTCGACCATAGCCGACATTTTATAGATATTACCCTCTTGTGATTCTGGGGCAATAACGCCGTATTTATCGGTCTGGTCTTTGGGAACAGGATTAACCGCGATGATATTACCGCCTTTTTTATCATAGGCCTGCATCATTTGTTTGAGACAACCCGGTTCGGACTTCACCAATACGTCCGGCAAAAGCACGGCGAATGGCTCATCGCCTATGACATCACGGGCGCACCAGACAGCATGACCGAGGCCTTGGGGGGATTGCTGGCGCACAAAACTGGTGGTTCCAGGGCCGGGTAGGCCTTTTTGTAATTGCGCCAAAATACCCCGCTTGTTTTTCTGGTGCAGTGTGGCTTCAAGCTCATAGGCGCGGTCGAAATAGTCCTCGATAGCGCCTTTATTACGACCTGTAACAAAGACAATATGTTCGATACCGGCCTCAAAAGCTTCGTCGACCACATATTGCAAGGCCGGGCGATCCACCACGGGCAACATTTCCTTGGGTATAGATTTGGTGGCAGGCAGAACCCGCGTTCCAAAGCCTGCCACAGGCAGGACGGCTTTACGTATAGTTTTCATAGCCGTGGTCTTAGCAGAAAACCTTTACTCAACCGTTACGGATTTGGCCAAATTACGCGGTTGATCCACATCCGTACCAAGATGCACGGCAGTATGATAGGCCAGTAACTGTATGGTGATGGCATAAACAATTGGTGCTGTAATATCACTGACATCCGGACAAGTGATGATATAGGGCGCCATGTCTTTGGCATATTCTGCACCTTTGGCATCTGTGATTAAAATCACACTAGCGCCGCGCGTCGCTACTTCTTGCATATTCGAGACGGTTTTTTCAAACAATTCATCGCTGGGCGCAATCACGACAACCGGTGTGCCTTCTTCGATCAGTGCGATAGGGCCGTGTTTAAGCTCGCCCGCCGCATAGCCTTCCGCATGGATATAGGAGATTTCCTTAAGCTTAAGCGCGCCCTCCAAAGCCAGCGGATAATGCACACCACGCCCCAGATAAAATGCGCTTTTGGCTTTGGAAAGTTTGTGCGCAAGCTCTTCAATTTCGCCGTCTAGCTTTAAGGTTTCGTTGATATGGCGCGGAATGTGGGTCAGGGAATCGACCAAGGCTTTTTCGGCCTTAGCATCTATAAAGCCGCGCTGTACCCCTGCCGTAATGGCCATGCATAGCAGCGCCGTCAATTGTGATGTGAAGGCTTTGGTTGATGCCACGCCGATTTCCGGGCCAGCATTAATCGGCATGGCGTAATCGGCTTCGCGTGCCATGGTAGAGCCAAGTACATTGACCAAAACAGAAGTTTGTAGACCCTGGGCTTTGCAATAGCGCAGAGCCGCCAAAGTGTCCGCAGTTTCGCCGGATTGGGACACGGCCATGGCTAATGTATTGCCTGCCAGTGCCGGTTTGCGGTATCTAAATTCGGATGCAACATCTACATCGCACGGCAGGCCAGCCAATTGCTCGAACCAGTATTTGGCCACATAGGCGGCATAGGCGGCGGTACCGCAAGCAATTAAAGACACGCGCTCGACTGTGTTAAAGTCCAGACCTTGCAGCTTCAATTCTTCTTCGGTCTTAACCTTGTGATTAAAGGCGTCGATATAATGGGTTAATGTGTGGGCCGTGGTTTCAGGTTGCTCATAGATTTCCTTGAGCATGAAATGGCGGTAATTGCCTTTTTCCGCCGCCGCCATAGAGCCAGTGATATGGGTGATTTCGCGGGTTACCGGTTCGTCGTCAGCATTGTAAACTTGAACGCCGTCAGAGGTTAGAACCGCCCAATCACCTTCTTCAAGATAGATGATTTTTTTGGACAGGCTGGATAGGGCTATGGCGTCAGAGCCAATATAATTCTCGCCGTCGCCAATCCCGATGGCCAGGGGCGGGCCTTTGCGTGCCGTGAACATTTGTCCTTCAACACCGTCAATAACCACACCGATAGCAAAAGCCCCGCGCAATTGTTTAAGCGTATGGGAGAAGGCTTCTTGTCCGCTCATACCTGCGCGCATGGCTTCGTCAATCATATGAGCGACCACTTCAGTGTCGGTTTGGGTGGTGAATGTGCGCTTGTCCTTTAGGGCATCACGGAGTTCTGTGAAGTTTTCAATAATACCGTTATGGACAATACCAACCCGTCCGGCAAAATGTGGGTGGGCGTTGGTTTCGGTAACCGCGCCGTGGGTCGCCCATCTTGTGTGGGCAATGCCGAGGACACCGTCTACGGGTTCAAGCTGAACCCGTTTTTCGAGATTAACGATTTTACCCTTGGCGCGGCGGCGTACCAGGCTGGACAGCCCGTCCGTTTCAGCAATCACGGCAATGCCCGCAGAATCGTATCCCCGGTATTCCAGCCGCTTAAGCCCGTCAATAAGTCGCCCTGCAACAGGTCTACTGCCAACAATTCCGATAATTCCGCACATAATTTTGCCCTCTTTTATTGATTTGCGCCCTATAGGGCTAAATACTGGAATAAACAATGCATTTCTAGTGCTAATACAGTATGTCGCACAGCTATATTTTGACTCTTTGTCAAAAGATGTGATATATATCACGGATAATATTAGAAAATCCCTGTATATATTGGGATGTAGCATTGGATTATTGTATTAACCTTCCGCCCCAAGGTGACAATATTCATTGGTGAAGATGTGGTAACACCTTTTGAGGGGGATTTTGATGGCGAAGAAATTTTTTGGGACCGACGGCATTCGCGGGCTGGCTAATCATGACCGGATGGCACCGCAAAATGTGCTAAAGCTCGGTATGGCGGCGGGGCGGTATTTTTTGCGCGAAAACGGGCGGCGCCATTCTGTGGTTATCGGAAAAGACACGCGGCTATCCGGCTATATGATCGAGCCTGCTCTGGTGGCCGGGTTTACGTCGGTTGGTATGGATGTGCAGCTATTTGGCCCCATGCCGACGCCAGCCGTCGCGGCTATGACGAGGTCACTGCGCGCTGACCTTGGGGTGATGATTACGGCTTCGCACAATAAATTCTATGATAATGGTCTGAAATTATTTGGCCCCAACGGACAAAAACTCAGCGATGAAGCCGAGGCCGAAATTGAAAAAATGATGCACGAGGATTTTGGCGAAGGCCTCACACGGGGCGAGAAATTAGGCCGGGCCAAACGCTATAATCTTGGCCAGGCCCGCTATATTGAAATCGTCAAAGCCACCTTTCCGCGCCGCATAGATCTGAGCGGCCTGCGCATTGTCATCGACTGCGCCAATGGTGCCGCTTATAAAATCGCGCCGCAAACTCTGTGGGAATTGGGGGCCAAGGAAATCATCGCCATCGGCGTTAGTCCGGACGGCACCAATATTAACAAAGATTGCGGCTCCACCTGTACCGAAGCCCTGTCAGCCGCAGTGCTAGAGAACAATGCCGATGTGGGCATAGCCCTGGACGGGGATGCAGACCGCCTGATTATGTGCGACGAAAAAGGCAAAATAATCGACGGCGACCAATTGCTCGCTCTTATGGCTTATGGCTGGAAACAGACCATGCGCTTGTCCAAGCCCGGTATTGTTGCCACCGTCATGTCCAATCTCGGGCTGGAGCGCTATTTGCAGGGTGAAGATTTGGACCTCATCCGCACCAATGTCGGCGACCGTCATGTGGCGGCGCGTATGCGTAATGACGGTTATAATGTCGGCGGCGAGCAGTCGGGGCATTTACTGATGACCGACTTCGCCACAACAGGCGATGGCCTCATCGCGGCTCTACAGGTCCTGGCCGAAATTATCCGCAAAGATAAACCTGCCAGTGAAGTCCTGGACCTGTTCGACCCCGTGCCGCAAATTCTCAAAAATGTCCGCCATAACGGCCAAAACCCGCTGGAGTTCTCAAGCGTACAATCAGCCATAAAAGACGCACAAAACGACCTAGGCGACGCTGGCCGCATATTGGTACGCGCCTCAGGCACAGAACCCCTAATCCGCGTAATGGTAGAAGGCGACGACAGCGCCCTGGTAAACAACATAACAAACAACCTAGCCGGCTTTATAGAAAATTCGATTTAGGGGGTGTTGTCACGAAACTGGTGTCTTGGTTTTGAGCGGCTGTTTTGTGATACACTATCTCATATCAGAACTGGAGTGTTTTGCTATTAATCGCGTTCACCTAGTTTCCCCAACCCCACACATCCCGTGCCTCGACACGGGAACCAGCGTATAAAGAGTGGGCAAAGCCCACACATTATTGAAAAAACTGGATACCGACTTTTACCCTTACGGGCATAAACGTCGGTATGCCCTAAAGGATAAAAGCGGAGTGTGGTGGCGTGCAAGCAATTAAAAGCGAAATATCCTAAAAGCAAAACCGCCCGCCTGCCGTGATTGGGCGAAAATGCTGTTGGCTCCTAAATCCTCAAAAGGAGACGTTAGGTAGCTACTTATAAATTCACTGGTATCATGAGCGTTTTATGGCGCTATAGGCTGATTGCCTTCGAACTTTAGAATTTCTGGTAATTGTAGTTTGTCTCACCACCTCAACACCTTTCATTGCCGCTTCAATTTCAACGTGATTTACTTCGTCATCATTTCCCATGAAACAGCAATGAAACGCCCGAAGGATTTCAACATCCTGCAATTGTCGGGCGGGAGGTTTAGGGTTGTTTCGTGGACTTGGTATCGTTGCAGGAAATGTGTAGATGCATGGCGGGGGTAGCTGATAAGGGCCTAACTCTGTTATGCGCGAGGGCGCACTTTCAATCTTCGGGCACCTCCTAGCGGCAGTGTTGCAAAGGTAATCCCAAACTATAAGTCCGTCTATTCGCTTGCTATCAGATACAATATCAGCCGAAATTCGTACATGAATTCCCGACCAGAGATTGTGCCGTGGGTCAGCCGCTTTATTTTGGCAAACGCTCCATAGAATAAATTCATCCGCATGAGGCGGCCTAACTGAAATATTTGTATTATTACCATCAAGGCAGCCTTTTAGTTCAATCGCTGCAATGCGTCCGCTATTTAATGTTACTGAATAATCATGTCTATTCGCATTTCCAGCCTCTTCCCATTCTTGAATGAACTTTCCATCAAGCATATGATTGAGGGCAAAAGCCACAAATTCTTTTTTCTTTCCCATAGAGGCTGAAAGTTGACCGCGAATTCGTTGGATGGCTCCCTCGAAAATACCGCTTTCATAAAATTCTTGCTCTGACAATCCATGAGACCCTATTTGGTGAGCCTTAGTTTTGAGTTCATCCGCGTAATTTACCACATCTTCTTTGAGGCCCTGCAAACGTTCGCATGGAAGCTCGTCTGTCATGCCAGTATCCTTTCGGGAGTAGCGAATTGTTTCGCAAAGATAGGCTCAAATATATTGTGCGACAAATAACGAACAACGGGAACAGCGACCCCGTCCCCTATCAAATGGTAGGCCTCATTATACGCTTGCGGTAATTTGTAGCTATCCTTTAGCCCCATAAGACGTGCTGTTTCACGCGATGAAATCAACCTTGACTTGATTTTACTTCCGTTAATATACATAATCAGTTGCCGAGATGATCCGCCTGCAGGCGTTCGTAGGCAACCCGCAACATGGTCAAAGCGAATTTCTGCTCTTTGCACTTTAATTCCGTGCTCATATCTTGTGCGTTTGTAAATCCCGCCCACCATTGGAATACCAGCAGCTTTAGCTGTCTCAACTTTAGCCAAGTTCACCTCACTCATCATTGATAACAGTGCTGTCGTCTCAACCTTGGTATGCCACCTCACGCTATCGGGCTGCTTTTCAATAATGTCTATGAAGTTTTTCTTACGCCTTTTTGGTATAGGCATATTCCACCACAACCAATTGTTTGTAAGGTTTTGCGGTAAGCGGTTATAGGCATTTAGCAGACCTTTAGTGTGCCATGGTTTAACGGGTCCACCCTTGCATATTTCAGGCTGTTTTATATCAGCGCGTAATGCAATGATAAAAAGTCGCGGCCTAGATTGCGGTAAAAACATTGCGGCATCAACAACAATTGCTCCAAAATAATATCCCAAATCGGATAAAGCATTACAAATGGCTGTGAAGTCTTTGCCCTTATGCGAAGTTAACGTTCCGAGAACATTTTCCAAAGCAATTATTGCAGGGGCGCGCCCTGCTTGTTTTAATTCTCGCATGTGACTAATAAATGGCCAAAATGTACCCGAGCGATCGCCACGCAACCCTGCGCCGCCACCTGCTAGTGATAAATCTTGGCATGGAAAAGAACCCCAAACAAGATTCACTTCATCCTGCATATCGTCAAGTGAAATATTGCGAATGTCATCCAAAACAAACTCGGAAGCACCCCAGTTGTTTTTATAAGTTATAGATTTCTTTCTATCAAAGTCATTGGCTAAAAGGCATTTCCATTTTGCCCCCAGCCCAGCGCGCGCCATGCCGCCGCCTGCGAAAAATTCATAAAAAGTATATGTCATATTTTTTACCATTAAATGGAATATACAAGATCAAAGGAACAATACAAGAACTGTTTTATGTTATTTGATCGCCGTTACTAGTTTTTAACTTCTGCTCCTGCCCCCAAAGCAGCCAAAAAATACTGTACGACTAAATCAGCCTTTCGTGGCGCGTTTTTCACCGCTCAAACCGCCCTATAAATCTGCGCTTCGATTGTTTCGCCGTTTTGCAGTGTGGCTTTTATGGGGATGCGTTTGTAGTCTTTGCCTTCGAATTTATCTAGGCGCGCCCAGTGGTTTGGGAGGTCTTTTGAGGTGAAGATTTGGCCGTTTATTGTGTCGCCGTTTTCGTCGGGGATGAAGCCGGGGTGTTTTTTGGCGGTGCCCCAGCCTGTGTCATAGCGTGTGCCGCGCACGGAGGCTTTGCGCCATGTGCCCTCCATGCCGTCCATGATATGGGCATTTTCTTCGCCCGGGGCTAATGTGCCATAGACGAATAAGACTGTACTCCTATTGTCTATCACTGTGGCCGCCCGACGCTGATATAGGTGAAGCCTTGCTCGGCCATGCGTATGGGGTTGTAAATATTGCGTAAATCTATCAAGACGGGCGCAATCATCAGCGACTTGACCCGGTCGAAATCGAGGGCGCGGAATTGATCCCATTCTGTGATGATGACCAGAGCATCTGCGCCGTCTATGCAATCATATGTATGGGCGCAATATGTGATGTCCGGGAGTTGGTGTTTGGCCTCCTCCATGGCTTCGGGGTCATAGGCGCGGATAGCGGCACCAGCCTCCACGAGTTTATGGATAATATCAATGGCTGGGCTTTCGCGCATATCGTCCGTATTGGGCTTGAACGCCAGGCCAAGCACGGCAATGATTTTGCCGCTTACGTCTCCGTCTACAGCCTCTATGACTTTATCGGCCATTTTTGCTTTGCGGGCATCATTGACTGCGACCACGGCCTCGACGATTTTCAGCGGCGCGCCAGCTTCTTGTGCGGTGCGGACGACGGCGAGCGTATCTTTGGGGAAGCACGAACCGCCATAGCCGGGGCCAGCGTGCAGGAATTTCTTGCCGATACGCCCGTCCAGCCCGATGCCCCGGGATACTTCCTGGACATTCGCCCCGACCTTTTCGCACAGATCGGCCATTTCGTTGATGAAGGTAATTTTGGTGGCGAGGAATGCATTACCCGCATATTTAATCAGCTCGGAGGTGCGCCGATTTGTAAACACGATCGGGGTTTCGTTAATGAACAAAGGCCGGTACAGGCTGCGCATGACGGTGCGCGCCTTCTCGCTATCCGTACCAACCACTACCCTGTCGGGGCGTTTGAAATCGGATATTGCCGCACCCTCGCGCAGGAATTCGGGGTTGGAGACTACATCAAAATCAATACCGGGTTTCAGGTCTGGGCGGGCTTTGCAGATAATCGCTTCGACCTCGTCGCCTGTGCCTACGGGCACGGTGGACTTGGTGACGATGACCGTATAGCCGCCCATATAGCCTGCAATCTCTTTGGCGGCCGCATAGACATAGGATAAATCCGCATGTCCATCACCGCGCCTGGACGGTGTGCCGACCGCTATGAAAACCGCATCGGCATTCTTGACCGCGCGTTCGGTTTCGGTGGTGAATGCCAAGTGGGCGGCGCGGACATTCTTGGCGACCAATTCCTTAAGGCCCGGCTCATATATGGGTACGCCACCATTGTTCAGAACATCAATTTTGTCCGGGTCTTTATCGACGCAAACAACATCATGGCCAAAGTCTGCAAAACAGACGCCAGAGACCAGACCCACATAGCCGGTGCCTATCATGGTAACGCGCATAAAACTTCCTTATTGTGTTTGTTCAGCAGATAACACCTGCGCCCATCATTTTAAAGGCACAAATCACATGACGCGCAGGTATTTTGCCGTTAAAGAAGCCTATGCAACATTTAAGAAAACGAATTTTGGTGACGGGCGGTGCGGGATTTCTCGGCTCGCATCTGTGTAAGGCTCTATTGGACGGCGGAGCGGACGTGATTTGTGTGGATAATCTGTTTTGCGGGCAAAAAGACAATATCAAGCCCCTGATGGATAACCCCAATTTTGAATTTATCCGCCATGATGTAACATTTCCGTTGTTTATAGAGGTGGACGAGATCTACAATCTCGCTTGCCCGGCCAGCCCGTTCCATTACCAGCACGATCCCGTCCAGACCCTGAAAACCAGTGTTCACGGCGCCATAAATATGCTCGGTCTGGCCAAACGGCTCGGCGCAAAAATCCTGCAAACATCCACCAGCGAGGTTTACGGCGACCCGTCCGTACACCCGCAAACCGAAGATTATCACGGCAATGTTAATCCAATCGGCCCGCGTGCCTGTTATGATGAGGGCAAGCGCGCCGCAGAAACTTTGTTTTTCGATTATCACCGCCAGCACGGTCTTGATATTCGCGTTGCCCGCCTATTCAATACTTACGGCCCCAATATGCACCCCAATGACGGGCGGGTGGTCTCCAACTTTATTGTGCAAGCCCTCAAGGGTGAAGATATTACGATTTTCGGCGATGGCAGCCAGACACGGTCGTTCTGTTATGTGGATGATTTGATTGTCGCGCTCCTCGCTTTCATGGAACAAGACGATTGCATCGGCCCCATGAATATGGGCAATCCGGGCGAATTCACCATTAAGGAGTTAGCCGAAACGGTGATAGAACTCACAAACACAAAATCCAAACTCATCTTCAAAGACCTCCCCGCAGACGACCCAAAACAACGTCAACCAGATATAAGCCTGGCCAAAAAACATCTAAATTGGGAACCCAAAACTAACCTGCGCGAGGGGCTGGCGCACACGATTGCCTATTTTGATGATTTGCTAAAACGCACAGATATCAGCCGGATTGAGACGCCGGGCGCTTAGTCAAATGTGTCTGCATCTAGGTGCCGATTCTGATTGTCCGTAGTTCCATACACTAGGGTCTGTCCCTGATTTAGCTTTAACAAGATGCATAGCTAGTAGAGTGCATTACTCAAGATACGGGGTTGCGAGCGTCTCCGCCAGAATATTACCCCTCACCTTGTTTATTGTTAAGAACAGTGCCTGCAAGAGTTATATTCTCTAAAGCCTTTTCGCCTTGTGCAGAAAATTGTATGATACGTGTATCTTCCACTCTTTTTGCCCATCTGCTATTTATAAAATGCATTAATAGAGCCGCGCCGAGTGAGCCGGCTAGGTGGTATTTTCGTACACTCCAGTCCAAACATTGACGACATGTTTCGCGCTTGGCGTTCAGAATATTAATATCTACGCCTAGAGCCTTTAATCCCTCATATCCTTTAGAAGTAAGGTAAATGCCGTCGTTTGAAAGATTAATCCAGTGTGCGTCCACAAACCGTTCATAAAGACTAACACCTAATTCGCCCGCTAAATGATCATAGCAGATGCGCGCTTTGCGTAATGCGGGGTCTTTGGGACCTGTCCGAACACGTACATTTGGCAATGTTTGTGCAACGCCCATGATCGCTTCTAGCATATTTGCAACATCCGGATTTTTTAGGCGAAAATATTTATGCCGCCCCTGTTTGTCTTGTTCCAAAAGTTGCCCGTCCATGAGCTTGCTTAAATGCATGCTCGTCGTCTGCTTCGTGATGTTTGCACTTAAACTTAATTCCGTAGCTGTAAGGGCGCGGCCATCCATGAGTGCCGTCAGAATATTGGCGCGAGATGGATCGCCTACCAGTGCCGCTATGCGTGAGATGTCAGGGCCGTATTTCATAGTTCGATGTTAGCCGAACCATTTTTCTAAATCAATATGCTAATGACGGCTGCGTATAAAAGGAAGAGGAGAAACACATGATCGCCATGTTATTTGAATACAACATTGCCAGAGACCATATGGAAGAATATATTCGCGAAGCGGCAGATTTACGGCCTTATTTGCAAGATATTGACGGGTTCATTTCTATTGAACGGTTTGAAAGCACGTCCGAGCCTGGTAAAATGCTATCGGTAGGTTTTTTTGCCCATGAAGAGGCGGTTATAGCGTGGCGGAATGCGCCTGCACACCGACGTGTACAAGCAATGGGACGCAAACGCCTGTTCACAAAATACAGGCTGCGCATGGCAAAAATTATCCGCGATTACAGCGAGAAAAATCGTGAGCAAGCGCCAAAAGATAGCTCGCAACATCACGATAAGATTGGAATTTAAAATGTTCGATTTAGAAATTCATTTGGATAATCGTCCCGGCGCTCTTGCAGATATGGGTAATGTTCTTGGTGCTGCAGGCATTAGTGTTGAGGGCGGAGGCGCTTGGGTGGTTGATAATAAAGGTATCGCACATTTTCTAGTGAAAGACGGTAAAGCCGCACAGGAAATTTTAAAGTCTGGTGGTATAAATGTAATTGTATGTCGGCAAGTCCTTGTCCAACGTCTGAAACAGGATGTGCCAGGGCAGTTAGGCCTGCTAACCAAACTCATGGCACAGGCAGGCGTAAATATAGAGGTGCTTTATAGTGACCACGACCATCAGCTAATCTTGGTTGTGGATAACTATGAAGCTGGTAAAGCCGTTTCTGATGCATGGCGTTCCAGATAACCTCTAAATCTTCTGGTCATACTCCCCAATCTCGTCGTATTTCGCAAGTCTTGCTTCGATCTCTCTGAACATATTTGTTTTATTCTCTTCGCTGGTGGGGCTTTCAACTACGACGACCAGGTTTGGGGTGTTGGAGCTGGCGCGCACAAGCCCCCATGTGCCGTCTTCTAGGGTGATGCGCACACCGTTTACCGTATTGATGTCGCGGATATTTTGCCCAAGGAGTTTGTCTGCGTTTTTGAAGGCTAGCTGATATTCTGCGATGACTTTGTCGACCACGGCATATTTCTTCTCGTCGTCGCAATAGGGGGACATGGTGGGGCTGCCCCAGGTTTTGGGTAGGGCGCGGCGCAGGTCGGCCATGGATTTATCGGGGTTGTTGTCGAGCATTTGCAAAATGGCTATGGCCGACAGAATACCGTCATCATAGCCGCGTCCGATGGGGGCGTTAAAGAAATAATGACCGGATTTTTCAAAGCCGACCAAAGCGCCGATTTCTTTGGAGCGGCGTTTAATATAGCTGTGCCCGGTCTTCCAATAATCGGTCTTGGCGCCATTGGCCAAAAGAACCGGGTCGGTGGCGTATAGCCCGGTGGATTTCACGTCGGCGACAAATTGTGCGTTCTCAAATTTAGCCGATAAATCCCGCGCCAACATCACCCCGACTTTATCGGCGAATATTTCTTCGCCCTCATTATCAACCACACCGCAGCGGTCGCCGTCACCGTCAAAGCCTACGGCCAAATCTGCCTTATGCTCTTTGACCGCATCACGCATGGCGTGCAGCATTTTCATGTCTTCCGGGTTCGGGTTATAGGCCGGGAAGCTGTGATCGAGATTACATTGCACCGGAATAACTTCGACACCGATTTTATCCAGAACATGGGGGGCAAAATACCCTGCCGTACCATTGCCACAGGCTGCAACTACGCGCAGCTTGCGCTTGATTTTAATGCCTTGGGCTAGGTCGCGCATATAAAGCTCTGCCACATCGTCAATATATTGATAGCCGCCGCCCGCGCGGCTCACGGCTTTGCCTGAAAGCGCGATTTCCTTGAGGCGGCTCATCTCGTCCGGGCCAAATGTCAGCGGACGCTCGACCCCCATTTTTACGCCAGTCCAGCCATTGGTATTATGGCTCGCCGTGACCATAGCCACACACGGTACATCAAGGGCGAATTGGGCGAAATAGGCGGTCGGGGATAGCGCCAGGCCAATATCCAAAACCTCAATGCCGGCACTCATCAGGCCGACGATTAACGCCTGTTTGATAGACAAAGAATAAGAGCGGTAATCATGCCCGACCACGATTTTGGGTTCAATACCAAGTTCATGGATCAAAGTACCGAGCGACGCGCCCAATGTCTGTATGCCGTAAAGATTGATCTCGGACGGTTTATCGCTCTCTGGATGGCCAAACCACCATCTTGCATCATATTCACGAAATCCGGTGGGTTTGATCAAAGCGCGGGTTTCGTATAGGGCGGTGTTGGATTTAATATCGCTTTTAGGTTTTCTCATCACACAGCTTTCTCATTAAGGTCATATTCCCCGTGTTTCTACTAGGGGAATATTAACCGAGAGTGACAATTCGTAAAATTTGTAGCAAGGACATTAACCGTCAATTTTGTTTGTTAACCACCCGTATTTGCTTTCATATAAGCGATCACATTATCGCGGTCTGCTTGCTTTTTCAGGCCAATAAAGGACATTTTGTTTTTCGGGATATACGTTTTGGGTTTGGCCAAATACGCTGAAATGGTTTCTTCCGTCCATGTGATGTCTGAAGCCATCATGGCTTTGGAATAAGTGTACCCTTCCATCGTGCCAGCTTTGCGGCCAAATACGCCGTAAAGATTTGGCCCGACCCGGTGCTTACCGCCCGCATTGATTGTGTGACATGCTTTGCAGCGGGTATATACTTTCCTGCCAGCCATTTCTGGGGTCGTTTCTGTGGCGACAGGCTTCGGTTCCACCTTAATTTCCGCTTTTTTTTCTGGTGTTGGCGCTTCTTTTGAGCAAGCAGAAAGTGCGGTAGCACCCAGTAAAAAGCTGGTCATCAGTAAAACTTTAGCAAATGTGGTCATGTCGTTCTCCGTGTTTTCTGGCGTTAACCCTTGATTAGTCTATGTTTTTTGGGTAATTAGGTAGCCAAGTGTGAGTGTTTTCAAATAATTTGGGGGCTTTATGCACTGTAAACCTGTCCACGCCAAGCTTTTTTGGCGCGACATTTTATAGGGGAATATATTATGGATATTGTTGGATTAGCTATTGGACTATTAAGCGGCGCTGCGGGGGGTAATGTGGCTGGTAAAGCTATGAATTCCGGTATGGGAACATTGGGCCGTAGCATTACGGGTATTGTTGGCGGAACGGGGCTTGCCATGCTCGCACCGATGATACCGGGATTGGGCGGCTTATTTCCTGCACCAGCTGACGGTGCATCGTTTAACATTATGAGCATTGTTATGAATATTGTCTCCGGCGGTGTCGGCGGTGGTATTCTCACCGCTATTCTCGGTAAGGTTATGGGCGGCAAATAGCCAAATATATTTTTTCAATAAAGACGGCGTTTCACCTTGGAGCGCCGTTTTTTTATGCCTATAAGGCAATAAATAAAGGAAATCCCATGAGTTTTACCCCGCCGATTAATGCTATCAGTTATTTACTACGACATTCAGTAGACTTTGACGCTCTGTGTGCAAGCCACACGGATTTAAGCGAAGAACTCACATTAGATATTCTGGGCGGCGCCAGCACCTTTGCCGCCGATGTTTTGGCACCCATAAATCGGGCTGGCGACGAAAATGGGGCCGTGCTGAAAGACGGAGAAGTGACAACGGCACCTGGTTTTAAAGAAGCTTATAAAGCTTACACCGAGGCTGGTTGGCAGGGTTTATCTGCACCCGAAGCTATCGGCGACCTTGAATTGGGCGGTATGGGTTTGCCGCAAACCATTAGTGTTTGTGTGAACGAAATGCTGTATGCGGCCAATATGGCTTTCGGCTTGTGCCCCATGCTGACGGCCAGCTCCATGAATGCCATTATTGCTCATGCGTCCGACGAGATAAAAGCAACATATTTGCCGAAGATGGTTACGGGCGAATGGACGGGCGGTATGAATTTGACCGAACCGCAAGCCGGGTCTGATCTAGGCGCACTGCGCACCAAAGCCGTGCCCAACGGCGACGGTAGTTATGCGCTTTCAGGCCAGAAAATATTCATCACATGGGGCGACCATGATTGCACAGAAAACATCATACATTTAGTGCTTGCCCGCTTACCAGATGCCCCTGCGGGTTCGCGCGGAATCTCTCTATTTATTGCGCCCAAATTTCTGGTGGACGAAGATGGCAATCCGGGGGCGCGCAACGGGATCACGGCTATTGGGCTAGAACATAAATTGGGCATACACGGCAGCCCCACATGTGTGATGGAATTTGATAAGGCTACGGGTTGGCTGGTCGGCCCGGAGAACAGAGGTTTGGCTTGTATGTTCACCATGATGAACGAAGCCCGCTTGTTTGTGGGTGTCCAAGGCGTTGGTATTGGCGAGCGGGCATATCAGGCAGCACTGGATTATGCAGGTGAGCGGGTGCAAGGCAGTGTTGCTGGGAAGCCAGATGGCACTGCAATTATAGGTCACGCTGATGTGCGCCGCATGTTGCTGGATATGAAGGCCGGCGTGATGGGCGCACGGGCAATTAACCTGGCAACTGCGTTCGCCAGCGATATGGCCGAAGCATCGGACGACGCCGATATGCGCAAAACTGCACATATTCGCCAAGCATTGCTCACCCCAATTGCCAAAGCCTATGGTTCCGACATGGGTGTGGCGGTAGCCAGCACGGGCATACAAATCCACGGCGGTATGGGCTTTATCGAAGAAACGGGCGCGGCGCAACACTACCGTGATGCCCGCATTGCGCCCATATACGAAGGCACAAACGGTATTCAGGCGCTGGATTTGGTCGGGCGCAAAGTGCGCCGCGACGGCGGCGCAGCGATGGGATTGTTAATCGCGGAACTCGACGATATTCTCGCAAATGTCAACGCCATGCACGGCGTTAACGGACTGGATTTAGGCTGTAAGCAACGGCATTTAACCGCTGGTATTGCGGCCATGAAATCTGCCACAGATATGATATTAGCCATGAGCGACGAAGACAGCGGCGCAGCCGCCGTGCCGTATTTAGAGCTTTGCGGCGAAGTGATATCCGGCGCATTCCTAATCAAAAGTGTGCTGTCCGGCCTAAAAACGAACGACCCCGGGGCCGGCGCCATGCAAAAACTAGTCTGGCATCATAGCCTAAAATACCTATCCAAAGCCCCAGGATATTTAGAGCAAATAAAATACGCCGCCTCTCCAGTGTTCGCTTACCCAGAGGATAGATTAGCTGATTTGTAGGGTTGGCTATTGTTTGCTCTGGGGTTATAGGTGGACATTGGCGGGCTATCTGCAAAAGGCAGTAAGGGTGAGCAGCAGACAATAGAAACTGCTTGCAGTTCACTGGAAAAATTAATTACCTTAGCGGAATGTACAATCGTGTTCTAATCAGTATAGAATAGCATCTCGAGTTATCACTCTCGAGACATAACGCTTACTGAAATGAGAATTTATGACCTTAAGGCTTCGAGACAGGACAATTGAGTTCTTACAGATAGAACCGAATAAAAAATTCTCAGCACGTCAAATAGCTGAATGGGTATACGAAACCTACCCTAAGGAATGTGAAGCGAAACGAGTAAGAAGTACTGCGCGAGTTTTCCCACTAGAAGACCGCAATAGTTTTATTACTCAGCTCGTGGCAGAGATTGGGTCTAATCGTCCATCTATGCAGAAAAAATACCCGCAACTTAAAACGACAGAAGGTCGCCCTCGAAAATTCTATTGGTCGACGCAATCTGATGAAGATGAAATCATTAGCGCCGAAGCTGACACATCATCTGATGGAACTGGGAAATCGATAAAAAAGACTTATTCTGAACACGATCTCTATCCCATACTTTCCAATTTTCTTAGGAGTGAACTGAACGTTTTTAGCAAACGTATTGACGAGAGAAAATCTTCCAACGTAAGAGGTCGGGGCGGCAACCGTTGGCTTTACCCTGATTTAGTTGGTGTAGAAGATTTAAGCCAGAATTGGAATTTGGAAATAAAACGGATTGTCAAACAGTATGCCGACCACAAAACAAAATTGTGGTCATTTGAAGTTAAAAAACTTGTGAATCTATCAAATGTTCGTGAAGTTTTCTTTCAAGCCGTGAGCAATTCTTCGTGGGCAAATTTTGGATATTTAGTTGCTGGTGAGTTTGTAGGTGAGAAGACGTCACAGGAACTCAGAATGCTGTCTTCTCTTCACGGAATCGGGGTTATAAGGCTTGATGTGGAAAATCCAACAGAGAGCCAAATTTTAATCCCTGCGATTGAAAAAACCAATGTAGATTGGGACACGGCCAATAGAGTAGCGCAAGAGAACAAAGATTTCAGAGATTATATTAAAGCAGTCAGGCAGTTTTATCAAACGGGTGACTTGAGAGAAAAAGATTGGGACTTGTAAAAGCAGGTTTAAGTTAGCGCCCGCTTATGGAGAGAAAGACGAATTAAGTTATACCCAAGTCACTGAATAAGCATATGTTTTTCTCTGGTTATGACCCTAAAATTGTCTGTGATTGTATCGCGAAATATGGGCCATTTTTCGGGCAGGGTTTTATAGAAAAAAGCTAAAATAGCG
>JAKIUV010000061.1 GCA_021647375.1 Robiginitomaculum sp. | reverse complement strand
GTCTTGTTTGAGTATATAATGTGGGGGTGAATTGCGGAGAGAATATGACGGGTAAAAGGTAATTTTGTGACAGTGGGATTAAGGGGGGTTCCTTGATGTAATCCGCCTTACCCCACAAAAGCTTTTTCGATAACGAATGTATTTGGACGTGACACGCTGCCCTCTTCAAGACCGAATTTTTCCATCAGAGCTTTGGTGTCCATAGTCATATCCATGGAGCCGCATATCATGGCGCGGTCGTGTTTAGGGTCAAATGCACCGCCCGGTATGTGCTCAAACAACTCACCGCTTTCCATTAAATCAGTTATCCGGCCTTTGAGGGTGAAATCCTCGCGGGTAACGGTCGGGAAATGGTGCAGGCGTTTACCAAAATCTTCGCCGAGAATGTCTAGTAAAAGCGGGTCTTTGCGGGCGTTTTCGACGATCTCATAACCGTAAGCAAGCTCTCCAACCTCCCGGCACGTATGGGTCAGGATAATTTGGCCGTATTTTTCGTAGGCTTCCGGGTCGCGGATAAGGCTTGCGAACGGCGCTATGCCTGTGCCCGTCGAGAACAAGAATAGACGTTTGCCCTCAACAACCGCATCACAAATTAGTGTCCCGACAGGTTTGCGGCCAAGCAGAACTTTGTCGCCTTCTTTGATATGCTGCAGCATAGAGGTCAGCGGCCCGTCGTCGACTTTGATAGAGTAGAAATCCAGTTTCTCGTCCCAAGACGGGCTGGCGATAGAATACGCCCGCAAAATCGGTTTTACCTTGTCCCGCACTTCGCCCATCAGGCCGATCATGATAAATTCACCAGAGCGGAACCGAAAACTTGGCGGCCTTGTAATGCTGAACGAAAATGTCTTGTCCGTATAGTGCTTCACTGCCAACACAGTCTCTTGCGTGGGCGCATTAGGGTTTGTTTTTTTGGCATCTGCCATAAATGGGGTTCCTTCAAAATTATGTGTCCATGTAATGGAAAAAAATTATAAAACCAATAGTCATATGGGGAATCTCTGATAAGTTTAAACCATGACTGACCATATACTGGATTTAGCCGATGGGTTTACATGCGGCACAGAAGCACAGTGGCGCGCGCTCACGGATAAAGCCCTGCGCGGTGCCGACTACGACGAGACTTTGGTGCGATATACAGAGGACGGCATTCAGTGCGGGCCATTGTTCACGGATGCGCCCAAATCGACTAGGTTTGACAAGGTCGAGATTCCGCAACTAGCCGGACGGGCTTGGCATATCACCACGGAAATTGATCACCCGGATATAGCCCATGCCAACAAGGATTTACTGGCCGACTTAGAAGGCGGAGCCAGTGCTATCGCTTTGCGCATAGACCCGTCGGGTAAGCGCGGCATAGCTGTACGTGACCGATCGGATTTACAGAGATTACTCTCGGGCGTTATGACTAATTTGGTGCCCCTATCACTTGTGCCGTCAACGGATAATTTCTATGGGGCGGCATTATTGGCAGAGTATTTCAAAAATAACAGCCAGTTGAAAGACATCCATATGAGCCTGGGCTATGTCCCTCATAAAAACGTAAAGCTATTGGTAGACTTAGCGCAATGGGTTAAAGCACATGCACCCCACTGGAAAGCAGTTTCCATAGACGCACGCACTGTCCACGAAGCCGGAGCAAGTCCGGCACAAGAGCTGGCCGCCATGCTGGCTCAAGCCGTGCAAACCGTTCGGAATTTACAGAACCAACGATTTGACATTGACAACATTTTCCCGCTCATGGATATTCATCTGTCCAGCGATCAAGACGGGCATATGGGGATTGTCAAATTCCGTGCTGCCCGTCTGGTTTGGGCACAAATGGCCGAGAGTTTTGGGGCATCTGATACGCGTTGTACAATGCGCGTGACCAGTTCACGCCGCATGATGTCCAAAATGGATCCGTGGTCAAATATGTTGCGGCTCGGCGGGGCGACGTTCGGCGCGGTGTGCGGCGGGGCGGATTATATCACCACCCTACCCTTCACTCAGCCCCTCGGCTTGGCAACCCCGTTCGCAAGACGCAGTGCCCGCAATCAACAATTATTGCTCATGGAGGAAAGCCATTTGGGACAAGTAAGCGACCCTGCCAGCGGTAGCTATACCCACGAAACCCTCACCCACGCATTGGCGAAATCCGCCTGGGGGATTTTCCAAGAAATAGAAAGCCGGGGTGGTTGGGCAGAGACTCGCAGTTGGTTCAAGGATCAAATAACTGCCGCCCACAAAACCCGCATGACTAAAATCGGAAACGGCGAAACCTTACTGGTTGGGGTCAACCAATTCACCAAGCCAGATGTGCGCAAGGCGGAGATATTGTCCCGCCCTAAAATCTTACCTAAATCTGGTGCCGAGATAAATACTGATGATTTTGCGGGCGCTATTTCTCAAATAAGCGAGGGCAAATTACTGCCCCTGAAGCGACAAGAAAACCCGTTCAAACCCGTGCGTCTTTCGGAAGAAATAGAGAGACAAACATCATGACCAACCCCGATTTCACCAAAATCCCCTTTGCCCCCCCGGTTCCTCAATCAGGTACTCAGGACACAAAAATCTGGCAAACCCCCGAGGGCATTGGCATCAAATCCGCCTACACAGCCGCCGACAGCGATCCTCTCGACTTCACCCATAGCTATCCCGGCTTTGCGCCCTATGTGCGTGGCCCCTACCCGACTATGTTCACACAGAGGCCTTGGACAATCCGGCAATATGCGGGCTTCTCAACAGCCGAGGATAGCAATGCGTTTTACAGGCGCGGCTTGGCAGCGGGGCAAAAAGGTCTATCAGTGGCATTCGACCTAGCCACCCACCGGGGCTATGACAGCGACCACCCACGGGTGCCGGGTGATGTGGGCATGGCGGGCGTGGCTATTGACAGCATTTACGATATGCGCGTCTTGTTTGACCAAATACCGCTGGATAAAATGAGTGTCTCCATGACTATGAACGGCGCGGTTCTGCCCGTTTTGGCACTGTATATTGTTGCCGCCGAAGAACAGGGTGTCTCCCAAGACAAATTAACCGGCACCATTCAAAACGATATTCTCAAAGAGTTTATGGTGCGCAATACCTATATCTATCCGCCTGCGCCCAGCATGCGGATTATCTCAGATATTTTTGCCTATACCGCCACGCATATGCCGCGCTTTAATTCTATCTCTATATCCGGCTATCATATGCAAGAAGCAGGCGCGAGCGCCGACCTGGAACTAGCCTATACATTGGCGGACGGGGTGGAATATATCCGATCTGGTCTGGCGTCCGGCATGGATATAGACAAATTCGCCCCGCGTCTTTCGTTCTTTTGGGGCATTGGCATGAATTATTTCATGGAAGTAGCAAAGCTTCGGGCGGCGCGGATGCTGTGGGCGAAACTCTTGAGGCCGTTCAATCCCGCCAATCCAAAGTCCTCCATGCTGCGCACCCATTGCCAGACTTCTGGCTGGTCTCTAACGGCACAAGATGTGTTCAACAATGTGGGGCGCACCATGATAGAAGCTATGGCGGCAGTGGACGGCCATACCCAATCTCTGCACACCAATTCCCTCGATGAAGCCCTCGCCTTGCCCACAGATTTTTCGGCGCGGATTGCTCGTAATACGCAAGTTTTCCTCGCGGGTGAAGGCGGCCACACCCATGCCATAGACCCGTGGGGTGGATCGCATTATGTGGAACGCCTAACCCATGATTTAGCCGCGCGTGCCTGGGCGCATATTAAGGAAGTCGAAAAGCTTGGCGGTATGGCCAAAGCCCTAGAGGCTGGCATCCCGAAACTGCGCATTGAAGAAAGCGCGGCCCGCACCCAAAGCCTCATAGATAGCGGCGCGCAGACCGTGGTCGGCATCAATAAATACCAAACCTCTGAAAAAGAAGACATCCCGCTCCTGAAAGTCGATAATGAGAAAGTCCGAAACGGACAAATCGCACGGCTTGAAAGGCTTAAAAAAGATAGAGATCACAATGAAGTAGAGGCAGCTTTGAATGCTTTGACCGCCGGGGCTGAAGGGCGTGCGAACCTGTTAGAACTGTCCATAAATGCGGCTCGCGCCAAAGCTACGGTCGGCGAGATAAGCAAGGCTATGGCCAAGGCTTTCACCCGCTATGCCGCAGTCCCTGAAGGCGTCCACGGTGTCTATGCCGATGCATGGGACGAGCGCAACCCTGCCCTACGCGAAGCTAAGCGCCGTATCGAAGCTTTCGTCGAACTAGAAGGCCGCAAGCCGAAAATCCTCATCGCCAAAATGGGGCAAGACGGCCACGATAGGGGGCAAAAGGTTGTCGCCACAGGCTTTACCGATATTGGGTTTGACGTGGTTATCGGCCCCTTGTTCCAAACTCCAGAGGAAACTGCGGACATAGGTATAGAGAAAAACGTCGACGTCATTGCGGCTTCTTCTTTAGCTGCCGGGCATCTCACCCTCGTCCCTGCCCTACGAGATGCTCTCAAGGCCAAATCCCGCGCTGACATCATGATTATCGTCGGCGGCGTCATTCCGCCCGAAGATGTCAGAACACTGGAAGATATGGGAGCAAAGGCAGTGTTCCTACCCGGCACTAGCATTCCGGACGCTGTACTTTCTGTGTTAGATGTGGTAAATGCCCGCCTGAGCCAAGGTGCAAGTTATGACTAAAACATATGAAGTTTACCAAAAAAAAACTACACGTAACCTCCTAATCCTATTCTCTAGCGGCATGACTTCTATCGGTGTAATGTTATTCCTCAGCAGTATTGGGCGGCTCGAATGGCTTAATGAGTTTTTACAAGGTTCTAACGCCAAATTTGCGTTCATAAGGCACAGCGCGGGACAGTTAATTTTGGGAAGTGTCACCGCCGCATTATTTGCATGGTTATGGTTTAAGACTGTAGTCAGCATATTTAAAAACAAACCTATATTAGTTGCAGATGATTTTGGGCTAGAGGTTAACCGTATTGCTAAATACAACATCATAGCTTGGGCATATATAGACGGCATCACCATAGAAAATTACGCAAAATCAAACTCACAAGGCAAACGCCCGACCTTGATAATTCGCTATAGAGACGAAACTAATAAAAAACAAAAATCCGAAATTTTCATCCCAATCAGGACTCTAGCCGAAAAACCCAAACTCATCTTGGACGGTCTAAATGCACGGAATAAAGGTTTGAAGTTTTAGAGGCCTCTATGAGACAATGCGAAAACTTACCCCTTAGTGCCTTTCCGGTGTAGTTCGGCAGGGCTATCGCTTATGGATATTCAAATATGTTCCGCTATAACGTAATCCCTACATCCTCACCCCGCTTGCGGGGGAGGTGCCCCTCCTTAGGGGCGGAGGGGGAAGCAAGCCTCCATAAACGCCGGACGTAAGATGCAATAGCAAGATGAGTTGTTCAGATGGCTATCACAGGGAATTATTGTGTCGATAGTTGCTTCCCCCTCCGAGCGCCAAGAGGCGCCCACCTCCCCCGCAAGCGGGGTGAGGATGAAGGGGAAGTGTGGAACGGGAAAATGCCGGCTGGGTAAGTATATGTAGCTGACATTGTTGGCCTTTACATTATTTCAAAAAACTTATCCATGGCTGTTTGGGCTGGTTTATTCTCCTAAGCATGAAACTTGACCTAAGCGAAATAAACAAATTAACCCCGCCCGGACTTTGGGATTTGGCAACGCTATCGGCGTTTATCACCACCCTGATGGCGGTGATTGGAGAAGAATACGACACAATCAGATAGTCAAATACGACCAGATAGACACCACCCCTTATCGCCTCCAGGCAATTGCATATGAACGAAACATCCGGGCATGATTCCCCCTCACCCGCAGTTCGCTACGCTCACGCGGCCTCTCCCCAAGGAGAGGATGAAAAATCAGAGGCAATCTATAAAAAATTACTAAAACATCAAATTCAACAGGCCAGATAAGAGACACAGCACCTTTGCCTCTCCTTGGGGAGAGGCCGCGTTCGCTCTTGCGAACTGCGGGTGAGGGGATATTATGCAACAATGATCATTTCCTGAAAATACCTTCATATGCGATAGCCCTCCGCTCTGCATATGAAAAATGGGGGAAGTGTGGAACGGAAAATGTCGGGTGGTAAGTATATGAGGCTAACATTGTTGGCCTTCACATTATTTTTAAAAAAACTTATCCATGGCTGTTTGGGCTGGTTTATTCTCCTAAGCATGAAACTTGACCTAAACGAGATAAACAAATTATCACCGCCCGGACTTTGGGATTTGGCGGCGCTGTCGGGGTTTGTCACCACCTTGCTGGCGGTGATTGAAGCGCGGATTGGCGGGGCGCAGATGGCACGGTTTTGTGGGCGCATGTTGGCGCGGCAGTCGCGGAACTTGCGCATCAAGGCTAGAGAAAACCTCAATATGCGCATCAAGGCCTGGGTGTTGCAAAGCCCCCAGCGCATTGCCTTTGTACGCCGGGTTATCGGCGAACGGGCGATTAAACGTTGGCGCAAAAACCGTTTGGCGGACTATGCGCTGACAAGACATTTCGGCGATTGGAAGCGGAAATTCCCAAATGGTTTTGGTGGGGTTCAACAAGAGCAAAGCCGCAAGCCTGCGGTAAAGTCTACACCCCGCACTTATAATTGGAAGCCCTTCGCTCTCGTCAAAATGGTCAATGTGGAGCGGTTTTTATACGGGCGGTCGCGGCCTGACCCTAAGCTGGAACAAGCCCGCGCAGCCCACCTCAAGCTTTGGGGTGTGGATATTACGGATAAGACTAAAAGCGAAACGCCGCGCGACAAACGCGCCCTGAAACCCATCCGCTTTACCCCCGATGAATTGGCACCCGAAGTGGCAATCGGTACTGCGGAAACATCACCTGAAAAAGCGGGCGAAATGACAATATATCCAGTGCTTGGAAATAAGCAAAAAACGGCGGAAAACTCCCGGGCAGCAACCGCACAGATAGAGGTTAAACCGCCTTAGCGGGTAGGGGAATCGCCAAGTAGCCAAGCCGTCAGTCCATCTGGATATGGCGCATTTTGTGCTGGGTAGAGCATAGGAAATAGCAAAATCAGTAAGTTTAATAGGTTCTGAGCTTGACATGGTGTAAACTCGGACATGGTTGACCGTTTCTTGATTTGGATCTCAGGATTGCACCTCAGGGGTATCGCATGAACGAATTTTAAAGCGAGATTACCACGTATACATCCCCACCACCCGCTCACCCCTGTGCATACAGGGGTCTACCTCCGCGTAATCGTGCAAAAACACAAAATCCGGCGATGGATACCTGCATACGCAGGCATGAGCGGGACATAATGTGCGGTGTATATGTATAAATCACTTCCTAAAATACATTCATGCGATACCCCTGGATTGCACCTATAACTTGCTTGACCTTTGTTATTTGCTGGGTATTGTGCGGCGAATTTTAATCGTGGGCGATTAGCCCGGAACATATGGGCACTTAGCCCGAAACAAATGGGCATATGCCCAAAAATATAGGCTCTCAATGTGGGGATTAGAGCCGGAATGCAATACACTGACTAAAGATATACGGGCTGCAAAAGCCAAAAAAGGTGCAACCAAAGACAAAGAAGCGCCGAAAGATGAAGCGGGAAAAGACGACACACCAAAGGTGACCTTTAAAGAACTCGGATTAATGCCGGAAATTCTAAGGGCTTTGGACGATGTCGGCTATACCCATCCTACACCGATACAAGCCGGTACCATTGAGGCTGCGCTTCAGCGTAAAGACGTTTTGGGCATAGCCCAGACGGGTACGGGCAAAACCGGTGCCTTTACCTTGCCGATTATCCAAAGCTTGGCTAAAGGGCGCGCCCGCGCCCGGATGCCGCGCTGTCTCATTGTCTGCCCGACCCGTGAACTTGCGGCGCAAGTGGCGGAAAATGTCGAAATATATAGTAAATACCTAAAAATTAGCATGGCGCTGCTGATTGGCGGCGTGTCCTTTGCCAAGCAAGAGGCTTTGCTCAACCGGGGTGTTGATGTGTTGATTGCCACGCCGGGGCGTTTGCTTGACCATTTCGGGCGCGGCAAAGTGATGCTCAATGGGGTTGAAGCCTTGGTGGTCGATGAAGCTGACCGGATGCTGGATATGGGTTTCATTCCTGATATCGAAGAGATTTTCAAGAAGACACCCTTTACCCGCCAAGTTTTGTTTTTCTCCGCCACTATGGCTCCGGAAATCCAAAGACTGGTTGACCAGTTTTTGCACCAACCACACATTATTAAAATTGCCCGTAAAAATATTACGGCGAAAACTGTCAAACAAATGATTGTCCGTATGCCGGGCAATGACAACAAGCAAAAACGCACCGCCTTGCGCTATATAATAGATAATCATAAAGTGAAAAACGGTATCGTGTTTTGTAACCGCAAGGTTGATGTGGATATTGTCGCCAAATCTCTGACGGTTCACGGCCATAATGCTGCGCCCATTCATGGTGATTTACGCCAAAGCCAGCGCATGGAAACTTTGGCCGGATTTAAGAACGGCGACATAGAATTTCTGGTCGCATCCGATGTGGCTGCCCGTGGTTTGGATATTCCCGATGTTTCCCATGTGTTTAACTATGATGTGCCGAGCCATAGCGAAGATTATGTCCACAGGATTGGCCGCACGGGCCGGGCAGGGCGCAAGGGTGAAGCGATTATGTTCGTCACCCCGCGCGATAAAGTTTATTACCAAGATATATTGAAGCTGATCAATTTCAAAGAAATTGAAGAAATTGAAATACCGGGTATCAAAGATTTCGCTACCACATCCAGCCGACATAAAAGTTCTGGCGGGCGCGGCAGTAAAGGCAAAGGCGGTAAATACGGCAATCGCGGCGGGCGGAATTCCAGCCGCTCACGGGGGCGTTCTGATAACCGGAATGACAATAAAAATGCGGAAACAAAATCCGCTAAACCTGCCAACCAAGATAAGCAAAAACCGCAAGATAGGCCGCAGGAGAAGGCTTCTAATTCACGCTATAAACCTGCTGAGGGGCAAAAGAAACAAACATCACAAAAGCAGCCTGCACAAAAGCAATCTGTTCACAAACCTGGGCAAGCCAACAAACCCCAGCAGAACAATCAACAAAAACGCGGCAGAAGAGGCGATCTTCCTACCAATAAGAAAAGCGGTTTCGGCGACAGCATGCCTGCATTTTTCGGCGGAGACGACTAACTCTACCGCCGCGTCATAAACGCCAGCCGCTCGAACAAATGCACGTCCTGTTCGTTTTTGAGCAGGGCGCCGTGTAGGGGCGGGATGAGTTTTCTGCCGTCTGTTTCTCTTAGGGTTTCTGGGTCTATGTCTTCGACCATGAGGAGTTTTAGCCAATCCAAGAGTTCCGATGTGGACGGTTTTTTCTTGAGGCCGGGGACTTCGCGCACGGCGTAAAAGCGTTTTAGGGCAGCGGCGACCAATCTTGATTTGATGTCCGGGAAATGCACATCTATGATTTTTTGCATAGTCTCTTGGTCGGGGAATTGGATATAGTGGAAGAAACAACGGCGCAAGAAAGCGTCCGGCAGGTCTTTTTCGTTATTAGACGTAATAAGGATAATCGGGCGCTGCTCGGCCTTTATGGTCTCACCAGTTTCGTAGACATGAAATTGCATTTGGTCTAGCTCGTGCAATAAATCGTTGGGAAATTCTATGTCGGCTTTGTCAATCTCGTCTATGAGCAGTACCGGACGTTCCTCGCTGGTGAAAGCTTCCCACAATTTGCCTTTCTTAATGTAGTTGGAAATGTCGTGGACTTTTTCGTCGCCCAATTGGCTATCGCGCAGGCGGGCGACGGCGTCGTATTCGTACAGGCCTTGTTGGGCTTTGGTGGTGGATTTGATATTCCATTGTAAAAGCGGTGCGCCGATGGAATTGGCAATCTCTTCGGCCAACACTGTTTTCCCAGTGCCCGGTTCGCCTTTGATCAAAAGCGGGCGTTCTAGGGCGATAGAGGCGTTAACCGCCATACGCAAATCGTGGGTGGCGACATATTTATCTGTACTGGAAAACTTCATCAGGTGATTCTCTCGTATTGGCCTAAATATTGCATTTAGTTGGAAGTTGCAGGGTTCTTGGCATCATTATGACCGTAATTCCAATGATATTTCAAGGGTTTATCAACATGATGTAAAATTTAGTTGTTTAGGGCAGGTCTCTCGGTTATAGGCGCGTCTGAAAATTCCGGTTTCCGGTTCATTAGCAAAAGGTGTGAATTATGGCGAATATTGCTAAAAAGATAAATGGTGCGCAAAAAATAAATGGCGTAAAGAAACGTACAAAGCTGCCTAAAAACTACACACCCAAAGAGGACGAAAAGTTCATGGGTGTGCGCCAGCAAGAATTTTTCAGACAAAAACTGGAAGCCTGGAAGCAGGACATTCACGACCAAACTAAAAACACTATTGAGTTTTTGCAAGGCGAGAGCGTGTCCCACCCGGATGCGGTCGACACGGCAGCGGCTAATGCAGACAGGCAGTTGGAGCTTCGCGCCCGCGACCGTCAACGTAAACTCATCGCGAAAATCGACAAAGCTATGGCGCGGATTGATAACGGCACATATGGCTATTGCGAAGAAACTGGCGACCCTATCCGCCTGGGTCGCTTACAAGCCCGCCCAATCGCGACCCTGAGCCTTGCGGCTCAGGAAATGCACGAAAACGACGAACGGGCGCGGCGTTAAACCACATTTATGTGCAGTTTTCTAACAGCATGGTAACTTGTCTGGCCTATTTGATGGGCTAACGTGTTTGTGATGTGGTATTTTCTGGTATAATAAACCATATCGGGTATATATTTGACATTAGTTTGGCAATTGGAAAGCTTTGTGACGCGTTTGAAATCTATATTATTTAAAATCATCACAGTTTTGATGATCGGATTGTTGTCGGTTTCCGCATCCGCACAATCCCTTATCCGCGATACGGAAATTGAGGAAACTCTGCGTAATTACACCGACCCGATATTGCGGGCGGCTAATTTGCAAAGCTCCAGTGTTGATCTTTATTTGGTCAATGACCCATCCTTGAACGCATTCGTCACCCGGGGGCAGAACATTTTTGTTCATACTGGGCTTATCCTAGAAGCCGAAACGCCTAACCAGCTTAAAGGTGTGCTTGCCCACGAAGCAGGGCATATCGCTGCCGGACATCTTGTGCGCCGCGACCAAGGTAATAAAAGTGCTTATGGGGCTATGTTAATAGCCGCAGGTCTTGGTCTTGCGGCAATTTTGGCAGGCGAGGGGGGAGCGGGCGCAGCTATTTTGGCGGGTTCGCAACAGTTTGGTATGATTGAGGTGCTTGCACATTCGCGTATTAGCGAAGCGTCAGCTGATCAGGCAGCCGCAAAATATTTGGAGACAACCGGGCAATCTGCGGAGGGTTTGGTGATTTTCTTTGAAAGGTTCCGCTACCAAGAACTGCTGTCCAATGCCCGTAGAAATCCTTATTTCCGGGGTCATCCCTTGTCCAGTGACCGGATTAATCATTTGCGCGAAATTGTCGAGGAAAGCCCTTATAAAAACGTCAAGGATACCGACGAAGAGATACAAGCGCTGATTATGGCTCATGCCAAGTTGATCGGTTTTATTGATGCCCCCCAAACAGTATTTTCCAAATACCCGGAAAGCGATACCAGCAAGCCTGGTAGGTATGCCCGAGCAGTTGCCCATTACCGGGCCGCTGATTTGAAGAGCGCGCTTAGGGAAATCAACAGTTTGATAGAGGAAGAGCCAACCAACCCCTACTTTTTTGAACTAAAAGGGCAGATGCTCTATGAGAGCGGCAAGGGTGCGTTGGCAATTGCCCCGCTTCGTGAGGCGGTACGGCTCAAACCTTCTGCACCATTGCTTCAGATTGCGCTCGGCCAAGCTTTGATCGAGAAAGATACGCCTGATAGCATTGATGAAGCTATAAAAATGCTGAAATCAGCATTGCAAAAAGAAAACACAAACGGCTTTGCCTGGTATCAATTGTCCCAGGGATATGACCGCAAAGACCAACCTGCATTGGCGCGTTATGCCATTGCCGAGCAAGCTTTTGCCCGTCATGATTACCAACGTGCCAAGTCTTTTGCTCTACGTGCGCAACAAGAAGGGCTTGCGCCGCACCGCGCCCAATGGCGCCGCGCCAGCGACATTATTGTGATTGCCGAAACCCAGCTTGCCAAGCGTAAAAACCGCCGTTGATAAATGGCGAATATGCTGGAAGATAAATGCAAACCTGCTAATCAATCCTATAAATATAAAAACAAAATCACGGAAGAAATCTTATGTTTACGAAACTAAAAACTACGACTGTTTTAACGGCTACACTCATGTTTTCCTCATTGGCGGGATGTGCTGAAGCACAGCAAAATGCTGCGCCTGCTAACAAGGCAGAGATTGAACAAATCGTGCGCGCCTATCTTCTGGAAAACCCGGAAGTTATCGAACAGGCATTGGTGTTATTGGACGAAAAACGGAACCGCCAATCTATCGTGGCGGTGGCCAAAGAACTGCGTAAAGACAAGCGTGATTTTTCAATTGGCGCTAATGATGCCAAAGTCACTATGGTGGAATTTTTTGATTATAATTGTTCGTTTTGCAAACAATCTACGGCGTGGGTGCAAAGTGTAATAAAAAAATACCCTGCCGATGTGCGGGTAGTATTTAAAGAACTGCCCATATTGGAGCGCCGCACAAAAACTTCGCGCAACGCTGCGAAAGCCGCATTGGCGGCTAAAGAGCAAGGCAAATATATGGAAATGCATTTTGCTCTCATGGACGGCACAGCGCTCAACGAAAAGTTCATCAACTCTGCCGCCGTTAAAATCGGTCTGAATATGAGCAAATTCAAGAAAGATATGGCTGACCCAAAATTGGACGAGCAATTAGAAGACGCCATGTATCTAGCATCGCGCATTCCTGGCTTAACCGGAACCCCGTTCTTTGTGATCAACGACAAATTCTTGGCCAGCGGCAATACGCTTGCTTTGCAAGCCCTGCTTGATGAGGCTTTGGCGGAGTAGCTAGAGCATTTGTTCTTATATTGGATTCATTTTGAGCGCTTGATTTTGCGTCCGTGAATAGGAGCTGTTTCCGACGCGGTGCCTTAGCACCGTTAGGAGACAGCGACGCATTCACGGCACAAAAGCAAGTGACCGGATTTAAAGTAATTATATATCAATGACTTAGGTGTTGCTTGGGCGATCTTTGCTTTTTGGACAGCGTTGCTGCTCTTGACCGGGGCTATAGCCCCGCTCTGCGAGCAGCGCCTTGCCAAAAAACAAATCTCATCCCATCAAAGTGGTTCCAATATAAGAAAAAATGCTCTAGAGCATTTGTTCTATATCAATCCTGCAAGCGGAGAGCTTGGGTCTGCGTATTTTTTGCGCGGCATACGGCCTGCCAGGTAAGCTTGGCGGCCAGCTTTGACTGCGTGTTTCATGGCTTTGGCCATGAGGATCGGATCTTTAGCTTCGGCTATGGCCGTGTTCATCAACACACCGTCGCAGCCAAGCTCCATGGCGATAGCCGCGTCTGATGCCGTACCGACACCTGCGTCCACGATAACCGGGACGCTGGTTTGCTCGACGATGAGGCGGATATTGACCTGGTTCTGGATACCAAGGCCTGAACCTATGGGCGCCCCTAAAGGCATGATGGCGGCACAGCCCAAATCCTCTAATTTGCGGGCAAATACGGGGTCATCTGAACAATAGACCATGACCTCGAAACCGTCCGCGATCAGGAGTTTAGCCGCCCGCATTGTCTCTTCCATATCGGGGTAAAGATGTTTTGGGTCGGACAGGACTTCCAATTTGACCAAATCCCAGCCCCCCGCTTCGCGAGCCAATCGGAGTGTCCGCACCGCGTCTTCGCCCGTAAAACATCCCGCCGTATTGGGCAAATAAACCGTCTTTTTCGGGTCAATGAAATCCACCAAGAGCGGCTCGTTAGGGTTGGTGAGGTTCACGCGTCTAACCGCAACGGTGACAATCTCTGCGCCGGACGCGGCGAGGGCGTCGGCGTTTTGTTGATAGGTCTCGTATTTACCCGTACCAATGATAAGCCGCGAAGAAAATTCATGCCCGGCAATCACCAATCTGTCCGTATCCGTAGCCATCAGCCACCTCCAATAAATGTAATAATTTCTAGTACATCGCCGTCTCGTAAAAGCACGGTTTTATACCCTGATTTTGGTACGATTTCTTTGTTGCACTCAACCGCGATTTTTGCCTTGGGTAAATTGAGGTATGTCAACAAATCTAGCACGCTCATATCCGCCTTCAGTTCAGCATATGTTTCGCCGTTAATAATAAGCTTCATGTCTATCTCAAATAAAGGTTTGCCAACCGTGCTAGCCTTGCTATTAACTTCGGCTTGAAAGGGATACAATGATTAAAACCATATATATTCTCAATGGCCCGAATCTCAATTTGCTGGGAACACGGGAACCTGAAATCTACGGCGCGGCGACTTTGACTGATATTGAAGACGCTTGTGCGGAGAAATGCAAAGCGGCTGGGTACGGCTTGTCGTTTCATCAAAGTAATATTGAGGGCGAAATTGTTGACCAGATACAGCGCGCTGGCAAAGATGGGGTCGCCGTTCTTATTAATGCCGCCGCCTATACCCATACTTCGGTCGCCATATATGATGGCCTGAAAACTCTCAGCATTCCAGTGATCGAAGTCCACATTTCCCAACCCGCATCCCGAGAATCGTTTCGGCAACAATCTTTCATAGCACCTGTGGCCACAGGCAGTATCAGCGGTTTCGGCACGAATAGCTATTTACTGGCAATAGATGCTGCGATAGATAGCTTGAAATAACCACACACACCTAGAACCATATAGGATATTCAAATGGCAAAAAAACCGACAACAAGTCGCTCCCCTGAAACCAAATTGATCAGGGAATTGGCCAAAATTCTCGATGCTGAAAACCTCAGCGAAATCGAAATGGAAAAAGGCGATTTGCGCCTACGGGTGACGCGCCAACTCACGGGCGCTGTGCCCATGGCTGCCGTTGCGCCCGCAGCGGCACCAGTCATAGCCGCCCCTGTAGCTGCTGAAATCACAGCAGACACGAACCCAGCAGACGAGGCAGGAGCCGTGACCTCGCCAATGGTCGGCACGGTGTATTTGCGCTCTAACCCGGATGCAGACCCGTTTTTCAAAGTTGGCGATAGCGTTAAAGAAGGCGATACAGTTTTGCTTGTCGAGGCTATGAAAACCTTTAATCCGATCAAAGCGACAAGTTCGGGGACAGTGACAAAAATCTTGGTTGAAGACGGACAGCCAGTTGAATTCGGCGAAGCCTTGCTTGTTATATCATGATTAAAAAAGTTCTTATTGCCAATAGGGGCGAGATTGCTCTGCGCATTCACCGTGCTTGTAAGGAAATGGGTATTGCCACTGTTGCCGTGCATTCCGAAGCTGACCGCGATGCTATGCATGTACGTTTGGCCGACGAAAGCGTGTGTATTGGCCCCAATTCATCTGCGGAAAGTTATCTCAATATTCCGGCGATTATTGCGGCGTGTGAAATCACAGGCGCAGACGCCGTGCATCCGGGTTATGGCTTCTTGTCCGAGAATGCTCGTTTTGCCGATATTGTCGAAGCTCACGACATGATTTTCATCGGGCCAAGCGCCGCACATATCAAGCTCATGGGCGATAAAATTGCCGCAAAATCTGCCGTTGCGGCTGTAGGTATTCCGGTTGTGCCTGGTTCGGACGGCGAGGTTTTGACCTTGGAGGACGCGGTTAAATCTGCCAAAACTGTAGGCTTTCCCTTGCTGGTCAAAGCGGCGGCAGGCGGTGGTGGGCGCGGTATGCGGCTTGCCCCCACGGCGGATGATTTGGAGGAAAGCTTTAACGGAGCCAAGCAAGAAGCCCTGGCGGCTTTCGGGGACGGGGCGGTTTATCTTGAGCGCTTTCTTGGCAATCCGCGCCATATTGAAGTGCAAGTTCTTGCAGATACCCACGGCAATGTCGTGCATTTGGGAGAGCGGGATTGCTCGCTACAGCGCCGCAACCAAAAGATTTTGGAAGAAGCCCCATCGCCTGCCTTGGACGACAAACAACGGGCGGACATCGGAGAAATTGTCCGTGCTGCTATCGCGAAAATTGGCTATCGGGGCGTTGGCACCATTGAGTTTCTTTATGAAAACGGCGAGTTTTTCTTCATTGAAATGAACACAAGGCTACAGGTCGAACATCCGGTTACAGAAATGATCACGGATATTGATTTGGTGCGCGAGCAAATCCGTGTCGCCGCCGGGGAAGAGTTGGGCTATAGTCAGGAAGACGTTACCTTTTCAGGGCATTCTATCGAGTGCCGGATCAATGCGGAACACGCTCGTACATTCGCGCCGTCTCCAGGCAAGGTGCAAGAATTTCACGCGCCGGGCGGGCTAAATGTTCGTCTCGATAGCGCGCTTTATGCTGGTTATTCCATACCGCCTTATTATGACAGCCTTATCGGAAAGCTCATCGTTCACGGCAAAACCCGCGAGGGGGCTTTGATGCGCCTGCGCCGGGCCTTGGGTGAAATCGTCATAACAGGCGTCGAGACCACCATTCCGCTTTTCGTAGATTTAATGGACGACCCTGATTTTTTAAGTGGCAATTACGACATTAAATGGCTGGAGCTTTGGTTGGAAAAGCAAATAGAAGACACCTAGGTTATGAGTGGTTTCGGCCCGCTTGACCTGCTCAACCTTTATGCCACTGGCGTGTTCCCTATGGCGGAAGCGCGCGATAGTGATGATGTGTTCATTGTTGACCCTGAGGAGCGCGGGGTTATTCCGCTGGATGGTCTTAAAATCAATAAATCTCTGGCTAAAACCGTGCGGGCAGGGGTGTTTGAAATCCGGGTTAATACGGCGTTTTCGGGTGTGGTTTCCGCCTGCGCCGCCTCTGCGCCGGGGCGTGAGGATACATGGATTAATCCGGGCATTGAATATTTGTATGCCGAACTGCACCAACTGGGGCGGGCGCATAGTGTGGAATGCTGGCAAGGTGGAGAACTAGTCGGCGGTTTGTACGGCGTTCATCTGGGGGCAGCCTTCTTTGGTGAAAGTATGTTTTCACGCAAAACCGATGCTAGCAAAGTGGCACTGGTACATTTGGTTGGGCGGTTGAATACGGGCGGATTTAAATTGCTCGATACCCAGTTTATCACACCGCACTTGCTAAGCTTGGGCGCTGTGGAAATTAGCCGGAACAACTATCAGGCGCGCTTGAGAAAGGCTTTGGAACTGGTTGGTGAGTTTGAACCTTTCGGGTTTTTGGATGTGGATTATTCGAAATCCGTCCGGCCTTCTAGTGCAGTATCCGGGGCTGGTCGCGCCAAACAATCAATCACCCATATATCATAAACCGGGTGGTCAAGTGCCGATAGAGCTGGGCTAGATGCGAACATCCAGCCGGAAAACAGCTTGGCGGCATCATCTTTGCTGTCTGCGCTTTTCTGATTTGGGTTGGCGGTTTTGCGGGAGTCGAGAATT
>JAKIUV010000060.1 GCA_021647375.1 Robiginitomaculum sp. | reverse complement strand
ATTTTACCGCCAATAAACAACACTAAATGCTTGGCAACCATGTCCATCATGGCGAGCCGGGCGGGCATATCTGCGCTCTTAGGTTCCATAGTGATTAAATTATAATAATAGGCTAATTCGCGGCAGGTCTCCCGGCAGGCATTGAAGCTTGGGTCGCCTTTACAGCCCTGTCTGTGCATGGCCAATATGCGAAAACCCTCTTTTTCTTTATCCGTCGGCACCAAGTCTTTGGCTTTGAGCCAATGTATCAACATTTCCTCGCCGACCAGCAGGTAGTCATCTGCCAGCTTCACCGGAGCTATGTCCGGCTTTGGTGCCTCTATATAGGCTTCTAATTCGGCAACGCTGCGCATGTTTAGATGATTCCTTTTTCTTTCATCAGGCCGCGCGAATCAGATATATTACCGTTCAGCCCAACCTTACGGGCAGACAAGCCCATGGCCATACCGAGCAATTGGGTGAAGTATACCACCTTAACATTGGTCTCTTTTGACAGACGTTTCAGGGCGCGAATTTGGTGCATCTCAAGGCCTGAATGACAAGTCGGACATTCCGTGGCAATCACTTCTGCGCCAGCAGCTTCGGCGGCTTCCAAAATGTTTAATACAAGTTTGGTCGACATATCGCTATCCGACAAAGTATGGGCACCGCCGCAACAGGCGGTCTTGAGGGGAAATTCAACATTTTCCGCGCCAGCAACTGCCAAAAGGTCGTCCATATAATGAGGCTTGGTCAAGCTATCCCCGCCCGCACCTTCGGCTTTTTCGGGGAAAATATTGCGCGGACGTGTATACATGCAGCCATAATAATTGGCGATTTTCAAGCCCTTAAGCCCGCCCTTGATTTTCTTGCGCAGTTCATCCTCGCCGTAGCCCATTTTAATCCAGTCAAGGGCGTGGATAGTTTCAACGCCGCCCGCCTCGTAAGTCTCGTGACCCGCTTTTTCGGAAATCCGGGCTGTGACCTGTTTGGATTTATCTTTGTGTTCTAGGTCGTATTCAGCCTCTTTCAGGTTTTTATAACAACCATTACAGGGCGCCATCACCACATCCATTTTGTTTTTGTGCTGGGCATTTGAAAGCACCCGCGAAGACAAATAAGTCTGCACTTCCGGGTCTACGTTTTTAACTTCCATTGCCCCGCAACAATTCCAATCCTTAACATCAACCAGTTCCAAACCAAGCGCTTTGCCGACTGCGCGGGTGGATTTATCATAAGGCATAGCCGAACCTTCAAGGGCGCAACCGGGGTAATAGGCGACCTTTTTGTATTTCTTCTTAAGGGCGGCTTTATCAATAATAACAGTCATAATATCCTCTACAAATTCTATTCTTAGCTCTACTCAGCAGCATCTTTGTATTCGTCAAGGCCAAGCGCCTTCTTCTGTGCGGCATGTTCTTCGGCGACATACTCATTAATCGCATCACGAGCTTTCGACCAGTCTTTGGTTTTAGGGTGGAACACAGTCGCCCAGCCCATTTTCATTAATTGGATAACGGGGAGACCTTTAATCATGTTTTTGACCATTTGAACAATCCAGTCTTGCATAAGCGGTTGCCCTGATTCCTTCAAAAAGTCTTTCAACACTTCCCCATCTTCAATCTTGCCGTATTTGATGACTTGATCAGAGAACACTTCATCAAATATTGTAGAATTTGAGGGCTTGGTATGGCCTTTAAGCTCCAACCAATGGGCTGTTGCTTTCATGACGCCCTCAGGCACTACATCACGAGGGCAAATTGTTGTACATTTATTACATGACACACACTGCCAAATGATGTCTTTATCGCGCAGAAGCTCGTCTTCCATGCCCATGCGAATAAGGTAAATCCAATAACGCGGATTAAAATCCGGATTTTCGGCATTAACCGTACACGAATTGGTACACGACCCACACTGCCAGCAACGGTGGATAAGTTCTCCGCCCGGCAGCGCGCTAATCTCATCTTCCAACGCCTCATTATAATCGGTCACAACCCGTGTCCGTATAAAGGTCGACCAATCACCAGATACGTCTACCCCGTCGATAACCAGGTTATCATGGGTGATCAGATTTTCCGGTCTAATCAGGCTTTTTTCGTGAATAGCCATGTGTGTTTACTCCAGTCTTTACGTATTTTCAGTCAGACGCAAAACGTCCGCGATTGAGTTTTTCTTCTGGGCGCGCCCGTCAATAATAGACGGTGCAATATCGAGATTGGTTTTGGCGGATACCCCATCGAGGCCAAGCAGGCGGCGGGTAAATACGATGGGTTCTTCTTTGGACGAAAAATCAGCTTTTAGATACAAACCGCCCTGTGCTGCAATATAATTGGCATAGCTTTGGGCGCAGAGAAGATCAACATAGTAGAGAACATCTGAATAGATGCCATTTTCAGTGAGGTAGCCAGAAAGCTCTTCGCGCAGTTTCAGGAAAACCTCATAAGTGTCGTCCACATGCAGAGTTTCTGCGTCAACATCACCGTACCAAATTTCCCGGATAACGCCGGAATTGGTTTTGCGGTCCCAGACCCATCTGTGCATGAGCGGGTGCAATTCCGGATCCGTATTGTGCAAGATTTCTGTGGCCAGATCGCGCGTCCAGCGGTGTTTTTTATCCTGGGGAAATTTGTTTTGAAACGCCCGTATCCGCGCATCAATATCACCTTCTCCGAACAGGCCTTTTATCGCCGCAATCAGAACCAAATATTTCTCGCCCTCAAGGTTGTCACCAATACGTCTGCGTACCGTCGGCATAAACATACACAATTTTGCGAAATTTTCAGCGGGCAAGCCCTCGCCTGCATCTTTGAACGCGTCTTGGAATAAGGAGACCTTAAACTTAAGGGCTTCTACATATCGCTCAACCCCGCCGTCGTCTTCACAAGCCGTCAGCAGGTTTTGCAAAGTTGAGGAAAGTGTCGGGCCGTCTATCTCAAGCGCAACGGCAGGCGGTACAGCTTGGGCAACCGCCTCGTCCTTTGCTTTAAATCTTGAGAAAAACGACGCCATAAGACTTTCTCTGTTACTCGGCTGCGACTTTTGCGGTCATGGACGCCAGCGCTGACATAGCGGCAGCTGAACCTTGTGCAATACTATCGTCAATGGTTTCAGGACCCGTAGCCGCACCCGCAACAAATACGCCTTCGCGGCTAGTTGCGCCGGCGGTGCCGTACATGTTTTGTTGGTCGAGGAATCCCCATTGATGTAGATCAACACCAAAGATTGATGAAATCAACATATTATCCACATTCGGATCCATACCAATGGCATGGACAACCATGTCGAACGGAATAGTGATGGGGCGTTTGACCAATGTGTCTTCGCCTTTGACAATGACTTTGTCGCCATCGCTTGTTACTTCGGCAATACGGGCTTTGATGTATTTAACCTTGAACTCTTCTTGGGATTTCCAGTACATTTCTTCGTAAAGACCAAATGTACGAATATCCATATAATAGATATAAACGTGGCAATCGGGCAATTCTTCGCGGATTTCCATACCCATTTTTGCGGATACGGAACAACAGATTTTGGAACACCATTCCCGGCCAATTTGGCGGTCGCGGGAACCCACGCACAGCAAGATAGCCACACGCTTTGGCTTCTCGCCATTGGACGGGCGGCGCACGCCCTGCCCGCTAGAAATCATTTGTTCGACTTGGGTCGTGGTCACAACATCCGGGAAAGAGCCAAAGCCCCATTCAGGTTTGTTAATACTGTCGAAATGGGTGAAACCCGTACACAAAATCGTTGAACCAGCGGTGACTTTCTTGCCGTCGGAAAGCTCCACCTTAAAGTTTCCGGGCTTGCCAGAAAATTCTTTGACGCTAACGCCTGTATGAACTTTAATCAGCTTGTTTTTGACAACCCGGTCAACCATAGAGCCAATCGCGTCTTTCGCCCATTCGCCGCTCGGGACTAGTTTGGAATAGCCGCACAGAATTGGTGCGCCGCCTAGTGTATCTTCTTTTTCAACCAGCACGACTTTTTGACCAACAGAGGCCAGTGAGTGTGCTGCGGATAGGCCAGCCGGCCCACCGCCGACGACTAGAATTGGTTTGCTCATTTTATCATTCCCAGTTTTTTACGTTCTTCTACATTGATATACCCCGGCCCGCCCGTAATACGGCGGCGCGGATCGTATAAATTCTCCGGATTTCCGGCCTCGACTTGTTTCAAATACTCTTCGAAATTCTTTTTCCCAGCTTCCCAGTCAATGCCCATTTTCTCAAACAGGTTTTCGAACGGTGAAGCATGCCAATGTGACTGCACAATCTTGAAAGGATCAGCCCCGCACGCCAGTGCGGCAAATTGAATATCGGAAATAACCGGTAATTCGTAATTTTTACCCTCATTGGCCTCGTCGGCCTTGGCAATCCACTGGTTCTTATCCAAAGTCGTGATACAGCCCGTATCATGGCCAATCATCACATCGGATTTCGCCTCGTTAATGGCAATTTTAATTTTGCGGTCAATGGCGAATGAGCGCGTAAATTCGCGCTCGGAAATAATGTGCCTAAAGCCGAAACCACAGCAATCATACCAGGTTGAATAATCAATAACTTGCGCACCCAAAGACTGCATAATACCTGTCGAGACCGCAACCCGGTTACCATCAAGCACATCATCATCATAAATAACATCCTGCGGGATCATTTTGTAAACATGGCAGGCCGGATGGATAGTGGCGCGGACATTGGATACATCAATGGTTTGGCGATTAGCAATATCGCCGCGCATCACATGCACCCATTCGGAATAATGCACAACTTCTTCAGGAATAAGCAATTTACCGTCAATCAGGCGGTCTAATTTGCCGAGAATCTTCTTCACCTTATCGCGAAGCTCGGCAGACAATAGCAAATATTCGCGTACCTCTTTGTAATTGCCAAACGACGTCCCGCAATGCACCAGCGGATAATAATAGCCCTCCGGCAAGCCTTCCGCTTTGGCAGAAACATAGGCCTGATGGAAATTGCGCAAGAAAACGGCGGCCAGACTTTCGATATTGCCAATGCCGGAACCATGATAATTCCACGCCGTACACGATGTTTGGTCTGTCTCGTCGAGATATTCTAGTTCCATCTCGTTCATCATCCAAAGCAAGGACGTAGGATAGCCCGGAATATTACCGCACTGTCCACAAGATTTGTGGTGCCACAAACGGTTGGTTGGAATTTTTTTGTCCCAACCATAGAGCGTTTTGGCTATGCGCGGCTCATTATGCTCACCAACACGGTGAACTTTAATCTCGCCTTCTTTCTCAAGCTGCCACATCACATCGCGAATATCATGCACCCGGTCTTTGTTGGTCAACATGGAGCGCTTGTCGATTTTCGCCTCAACCCAGCTTGTGGCCGTCATAGCATCGGCAGCGCTTAGATTGCTATCGCGCCATTCCGAACCATGTCCGGTGAAGCGATCTTCACCATTATTTCCGTTTTTACCAGCCATAGCTTAATCCTCATCTTGCTCGTCCAGGAAATCATCCCAGTCGTCACGTTTTTCGTCCATTAGATCGACAATCACATCGAACAAATTCTCATCCACAGTTTCCAATTGATCCAAAACCCCAGTTTCCTCCCAAATCGTATAAAGCTCCACCGATGTTTTGAGATTGGTTTCCCACGCAGTTTTAATCGTGTTTAATGTTGGCACAGGAATAGCCGCACGCAGGACTTTCAAGGGCGCGTCAACCTTACAAATGTTTGGCCCCCAATCGGGGAAAGCATCATTGGAAATCATATCCGGCGATAGCTGATTACCCGTAGAAATAAGCTTCAACATGACCCGCGAGAATGGCCGCAAAACGGCCTTTGCTGATTCCATGCCGTGTTTAATAGCAGCTTCACGCATGAGCATTACCAAACCACCGGGCGAATTACCAAATGGGCAACGAGCCGCACAAGTATAACACTGGGCACATGACCAGATTTTTTCTTGCATAGCATCATGGATACCTTCAAGATTTTCCGTCCACAGCAATTGCACAATTTCGCGCGGGCTAAAATCGTAATAATGCGCCGCCGGGCAGGTTGCGGTACAAATCCCACAATTGAGGCAACCATTTAATTCGTGGTCAAACCTGATGTCCGATTGAATATCCTGGAAGATTTCTTCCATAAATTCGCGCGAAACTTCCTCGGTGCCCTCAAGCGGATCACCTATATGTTTTTGTACGCGGGTGGTGTCGGCATGATGTCCCATAAAATCTCCCTAAATGGACGTCTCCTGAGTAATAATCCTGACCTTCGACTTAGTAAGTCATGACCTTGGTATCTTCCTCTTCCATAATCTCTTCAATCAGATAAGCACCGCCGACAATGCCGGAACATTCAGGAATAAGGTCTTCTTTGGTCATATCGAACAAGTCAAGATTAGGGGAGCAACACAAGAATTTAACCCCGGCTTCGTGGGCGTCTTGGATGAAAGAATATACGCTTTTGGTAGACCCCTCTTTGACGAACAACTTCTCGGCGAAACCTTTTTTCATCAAAATACCGGATGTGGCCGTGCAAATCACTTCAACTTCATAATCCATAGCCGCCGCAACGGTGGCCTGAAAAAACGGCGCACCCAATTCTTCAGTGTTTTTCGGATCGGTATTAGCCATAACAATAATAAGCTTTTCGGCCATGATAGTGTTCCTTTATTAGGGCGGCGTATGAATAGCCGCTGTTCAGTTAATTCCCCGCGCACATTTACTGAGCGCATTCATTTCTGACACTATATTAGCAAACCCTAATAAACGCAACACTTTTGTGGCGCGAATGCGCGGCAAATTCCCACCGCCAAAGCCGTCATCATCGCAACAAAAATGCGCGCTGCGGTCACGGCGCGCAATATGTTATGTTCCGGGCAAGCTATAAGCAACCGATACATCAGGGCCGAGCGGAATACCTAGAATCACCCAGATTACCATCAGGGCAATACCCGAAATTAGCAGACAGACCGAATAAGGAATCATCAGCGCAGTCAAACTTCCCAGCCCAAAACCTTTTTGCCAGCGTTTGGCAAATATCAAGATTAGCGGGAAATACACCATGAGCGGCGTGATGATATTGGTGGCACTATCCCCAACGCGGTAGGCGGCGGTGGAAGCCTCGGGACTAAATCCGAGCAACATCAACATTGGCACTAATATTGGTGCCAACAAAGCCCATTTGGCACTGGCTGAACCGATAAATAAATTGAGCAAGGCGGAGAAGATAATAATCATACCTATAACAATCGGCAGTGGCAGGCCGGTAGACTGTATAGCATCCGCCCCGTGTACCGCCGAAATAAGCCCCAGATTTGACCAGCCAAACATAGCCACAAAATGCGCCGCCGCGAAGGACAAGACTAGATAATAGCCCATGTCTTTCATAGCCCCGGTCATCATATCAACTAAGTCTTGTTTATTTTTAATCGTCCCAGCCGCTTTACCGTAAATCCAGCCGCAGGCTAAAAATAACACCATAAAGCCGCCAACTAGCGAGGTATAAAACGGGGTCAAGGTTTTTTGTACGGAACAGGTCCCGGCCTCTATCGTACCTGGTGCGCAGGCTTCTTCATTGATCAAGGCAGTGCCAGGACCAAAAGTCATAAGCAACCACAAACCAACGACACCCAAAGCCGCAAGCCCGGCTAATTTCAAACCCTTTTTCTCACCAGCAGTGAGTTCATCGTCCTTATCTTCAAATTGTGCGGCCAACTCCCCGTCTCCCGGAGACCATTTACCGAGGCGAGGCTCAATAATTTTGTCAGTAACAAACCAGATAAGCGGTAAATACAACAAAGTCATAGCGGCAATGAAATACCAATTGCCGGCAATATTCATAACCCAGCTTGGGTCTAGCCCGCTAATATCCACGGCCTCTTCGGTAATACCGAACAAAAGCGCATCAAGTTGCCCTGGTAATAAATTGGCCGAAAATCCACCAGATACGCCCGCAAAGGCTGCGGCAATCCCCGCCAGTGGATGGCGTCCGGCAGCGGCAAATAATATACCCGCCAGCGGAATAAGCACAACATAACCCGCATCCGCCGCGTGATTGCCGAGCATGGCAACCAGTGCAACAACAGGTGTTAGCAAAAATACGGGGGTCGAGCGCACAGCGGCACGCATACCAGCGGCAAAAAAGCCCGAACGTTCAGCCACGCCTGCACCCAACATCACCACAAGCACATAGCCAAGTGGATGAAAGTGGGTAAAGGTCTTGGGCATTTGCACCCAAAGCTTTTGGATGTTTTCTGCCGAAAGCAGGCTCATAGATTTTATAATGAGCGGGGTGCCGTCTGCATTTTTTTGCACCGGATGTTCCGCAGATACGCCAAAGATCGACATCAGCACAGACACAACCATCAAGATACCAATAAGATAGAAAAAGATAAACACCGGATCCGGCAAGCGATTGCCCGTCCGTTCAATCCAGCCCAATATACCCTTTTGCGTGGTTTCAGTTATGACTTCAGACATTCTTGTATTCCCCTTGCTATTAACCTTTAAAACACCATGCCGACCTGTAATTACTCTGTCAATCCATATCAGGGCATATCGGGAATTTTGCTAGTGCCAAGACGAGGCCAAGCTTAGGCTATACCTGTGAATGTGTTGCCCTTTTTCTTCGCTGGCCGCATCAGACCCGTCACTTGAATAATGCCGGTCATCATGGGAACGAGAGCATCTTCGATCTCGACTTTTCTGCGTCCCATTTCCGCCAGCATGGTGCCTGAATTATCAGGCGCTTCTTCGAACTCCATCACCAAATCCTCGGCCATGCCGCGTTTGAAACCGGGATGTCCGGTAAAACCCAAAACATTATCCCCGATTTGAAAAGCCGCAGGCCGCCCCTGCCCGTCTTCGGATAGGATTTTCGCATAGTCCGGCGGCACAGGGTAATCGCGCATATAAACCGGGTTTGGATATTCCTCAGGCATAAATCCGTTGAGCGCATTGTCATCGACGCGCACAGCGTTATCACATGTGAACACAAGTGGTGATTTCTCTACACTGCCGTCCGTAGCCAAACACAATATTTGCGCCCCAAGGCCAATGGCCAATATGGGTAAGCCTTGCATGAAACAGGCGCGGGTAAATTTCACTTCTTCGGCCAAGCTGGGCGCATCGCGGGTGCCCGCTGCGCCCCAAGGGCCACCGCCAAGGAGTACCAATCCGTCTCCGACCTCAGAAAACGGCGGCACTTTACCACTCTCGGTAAAAGGCCGATAATAGCGAAAACCAATATTTCGCCCCTCGAAATGATCTTCAATGAGGCCAAGATAATCGGCGGAAGTGTGTTGGAATACGGTTAGAATTTTCATGGTTTCTTCACCTTATCAATTAGACCACAACTATTTACCCCCTCACCACGCTGTCGCGCACCTCTCCCCATGGGAGAGGTTAAGTTTGCCTCATCCATAAATATTTTTTTCAAAAACACAGCAAGACGAGACAACGTCTCCTCTCCCATGGGGAGAGGAACAAGGTGCGGGGGTAAGATGTCAACTGTTCTGTAGATTTTTAGCAACCCCCTCATCCTACCGCTCCCATAACAGCATCGGAAAATTCCGATGCCTGCAAGCTTACCATGCCCACATCCGCTTGCTTGAAAAATTTCGCCACTTCAACCGCCACATCACCCAATTTCTTGCCGCGCAAATGGGCTTCAAGGTCCATTATAGTACGCGGCGGTGTAACAAACACATCACCCGTAAATATCACTTCGCGGATACGGTCATTTTTGGCGCCCTCTAACCGCACATAAGCTGTGAGGTTGCCCTTGGCATTTGTACCGCTCAGCACATCGCGCATCCGTCCCGGCTCGTTAATATCGGCGACAAATTCGTCCGTGCCAATCTCTTCGTCGTATAGTTCTTTGGCTAGGTCTTCCACCCGCTCGTCCGGTGTGGCGAACCTAAAATCAAAGCCAAGATGTTCCGCAAAACCAATCAGCAAAGCATTCTGCACCTCATCTTTGCTTGGCACCCGCCCCATGAGCGCTTTCAAACATGTCACCCGCTGCGCCGCATTGGCAAGCTCGCGCTTCTCAAGCTTATGGGCTGGCACGTTCAACACTGCCATCATAGTCGCAGGGTCAAGGTCTATCAAAACTGTACCTTGGAACATCAAGGTATTGCCATCGAAAAACCCACCTGTGCCGGATATTTTCTGGCCGTCCACTTCAATATCATTTCGCGGCCTGAACTGCGCATCTATACCTAATGTAGAAAGCCCCAGCGCCGCCGCTGTGCATATTTTTGCCGTGATTTTAGAGAGGTCTCCGCCCACCGTTCTACGGTCACAAATCAGCGCCCAGCCAAGTTGCCCTTCATCAAAATAAATCGCCCCACCGCCAGTAACCCGGCGCACGGTTTGCACGCCGAGCCGCGCACATTCTTCAAGTTTAAGCTCCTGTGATAAATCTTGATGCCGCCCCACTAAAGCACAGGGTTTGAAGTGGATAAATTTAAAACTATCCCCAATCACTCCGTCCACATGGGCATCAATCATAGCCTGATCATGAGCAATATTCTCCCGACCAGTCCGAAGCCCAGTATCAATAACATAGATGTTTTTAGTCATTATAGCTCGTCGAATTCTTCGCCTTGCTCATAGCTTTCGCCGGGCTTTTCCATGTCGAGTTGTTGGCGGATTTTGCGCATGTGAGCGCCTTCGGGCTTGAACGGATAGCTGGCAATATCGGATACTGGGCTATCACCATATGGGCGGTCACAGGCGGATATGTCTTCTGCGAATTTGCCGGGGCAACCTGATGTTTGAAACGGCAAGCCTGTATCTATGAGCATATCCAGTTCGGCCTTGGGCATGCCAAAATCTTTGACACGGCCAAGCTCGTCAAACTTCATTTGCTCAACCCTGAGACCCGCATAATCCAGCAAATAACGACCGAGCTGCACCCGACGCCATTGGTCACGCGGGGTGGCTGGCAGATGATCCATCAAAGAGCCTTGCTCGGGGAAGAAACAGAACATATGGCTATGGCCGCCCATATCGACGATTTTTTGTACAAGGCTCAACGCCTCATATTCGGTTTCGCCCATACCAATAATGATATGTGCGCCGAATTTTTCTTTGCCGTAAATATCGCGGGCTTCTTCCAGTGTCTGCCAGTATTTCGCCCAGCTATGGGGCGATTGTACGCCCTTACCGCGTGTGCGGTCAAAAATCTCTGGCGTAGCCGCGTCCATAGAGACAGTGAAAATATCTGTCCCCATATCCTTAAGCTTGACCAAATCATCGCGCACCATAGTGGTCGGATTGGACAAGATAGAAATCATCACATCATCCGGGCTAACATGATCCGTCCAGGTTTTAAGTACCGTAAATGTGTCTTGGTCGGAACGCGGATGGGTTATCATGGAAATACACATACGGTGGAAGGGTGTATCGCCGTCCTCTTTGATCTGTTTGGCAACTATTTCTGCGACTTGCGTCATGGGCACAGCGGGCCAATCCACACGAATGAAATTCCGATCCGCATAATCCCTATCGGCTTCGCGGTGACGGGCAAGGCCGCAATACGCACAATTAGCGCGGCACCCTTCGGGATATGTCAGAAGTAAATTGAGACAGCGCGTACACGAACAATTATACATAGAGCCAGGCATCAGACCAAGGGTCAGCGCCGCAGCAGTCGAGAGCTGCACATATTCCGGCGACGTCATATTGGGGGTTTGGATATTATTATTGGGCAAATATACACCTGTTGGCGCAACCGCATTTGATTTCACCCGCCCGCCATTGCGCAGCTCTTTTGACGGCTTAAGCGGCGCACGCGGCTGCATGATTTCGGGCGTATTTATATCCATACCCATAGGATTTTTATCGGTCTGTACACCTTCAGTTTTTACACAACTCATTTTTCTCTCCATCCTTTTTGATTTCGCTCACGGCAGTGCGCAAGAGCGCACGCCTGCGCGGGCGCGGCGCATAAGCGCCGACGGGCGGTCGCCCTTGCCTCGCTTTGCTCGGTACATTTTTTCATTCTATCTCCTTAAGCGGCGTCTTTTCGCCAATAATCTTCATAAGCTATCCAGCCGCCCCGCAGCGCGGCCTTACTCAATGTGCGTTCGGGCGCACCTTGTTCAATTAATTGTTTGCGCCGCAGAACGGCTCTTGCCAGTGATGCACCAAACAAGTCTTCCAAGTCTTCGGCGTAAATGTCAATGGCATCAGCTTCGCCAGCCAGATACCCGACCAACGCCTCGCCCGCCAAGCGCCCGGACATGACCGCCGCCGCAATCCCTGCCCCCGTAATCGGATTGGTCAAGCCAGCCGCATCACCTGCCAACAACACCAGACTATCCCCTAACTTACCGTCAGCTTTCAACATACCACCGACCGGAATAATGCCGCCAGTATAGCCGATAATTTCCGTCCCGACCTGCCCTGTTGCCGCAATACGTTCGTGCAGACTTTCAAGGGCGGGCTTGAGGAGGTGCTTTTGTTCTGGATAAACTCCGATGCCAATATTGGCTATATCCCCCTTAGGGAACATCCAGCCATAACCGCCCGGAAATTCATTAGACAGATATATATCCGTCGCCACATGGGGCACATTCAAAGTCGTGCTGAGCTGGCGGGTTTCCAGAATATCTGTATTCACACTGCCAATGGCCTTGCCCACCATAGAATGAGGGCCGTCTGCGCCAATAATGACTTTCGCCTGCACCACCTGCCCATCAGAAAACGTCAGGACGCCGTCTTCGCTCACGGATTTCAACTTGACCCCGAACGCACACTGCGCCCCCGCCGCCACAGCCTTATCCACCAAAGCCGCATCAAATGCGCGGCGGTCAATCATATGGCCGGAGAAATTTTTGGTCAGATCAGGCGTATCGCTTTCTACGAATGTAATCATCTCGTGAATGCGCTGTACGCTATTCTCGGACATGACCAATTCGCCAGCGTCCAGCATGGCAGGCACAAATTCCGCGCACTGCACCGGATGGCCAGCTACTGCTTTTTTCTCGAAAGCTTGCACGGATAGCCCTGCCCGCGCAGCTATAATCGCTGCGCTCGCCCCGGCTGGCCCTAGGCCGATTATGGCGACATCAATTTTCACTTATGCCGCACATGTAGCGCTAGCGGTGGCCGCTTTATCAGCACCCAGCTTGATCGAACAACATGAATGTTCCTGGGAATGTGTCCGGCCAATCATCTTACACGTGGCCAGCGCCCCTTCCGCAGGAAATGCAATCCCGTCCAGCCCCGCCATAACGGCATATGCATCGGTAATCCGCTTGTGCATGCCTGGTGGTCTGGCGCACCCAAGTAGCACGCTTTTATCGCCCATTCTCTTTCTTGATTCGAGGAATATATGCCCCACATCGCGCGTTGTCGGTATGGTGAACGTGCCGGGCTTTGCGTAAAACGGCATAATGACCACAAGCACCAAGGCTTGCACATCATAACGAGCCACAATATCCAAAGCCCGCTCTTCACCCAAAAGCTTGCCGTAATGCAGACCAATGACAACATGGGGGCTTATTTCCATTTTGGTGGAACATAGCGCTGCTAGCGTCGCTTCGAAATCTTCCACGGGGCGGTCGAGCTTGTAAACTTGCTTAATAGTTTCGTCGGAGCCGATAACATCCATCATGGCCGTATCAACGCCAGCGCTTTCCATACGCTTGGCCGCTGCTTCGTCGGTCAGTGCCGTATGGATAGCAATTTTCAAATGGGGAAAATCCCGCTTCAGCCCCTCTACAACGGGCAAATAGCGGTCGTAATTTATCACATTTTGTTTGTTGGAACCTCCCGATAGCAAGAAGCCCTGTAGACCTTGCAACAAGATTAAATCCCGAACCTTGCGATCCAGCATTTCCGGTTTGGTGGCCGGGATCATCGGCTCCAGGATTTTCTTCTGGCAATGATCACAATTCAGCGCACAGCCGCCCGCCGTAATAGAAAAAGCCGGGAATGAGTTTTTCCCGCAGCCCGAAAGCTCGGATGTTTCGTATTCTTTAAATGTCGGGGTCGAAAAACGAATATCGCGGTTCAATATATTGGGCGCATTCTTGCGCATAGCCGCGACCAAATCCACATCAAATTCTGCATCTTCCAGCGGTTCAATCTGGCTTAAGCCATCAATCCAGTTCGCATTCTCACCCATGGGCGACCCCTTATATTAGCATTACCTAATACAAGTATGGCACCACAGGCGAGTTTGCGCAAACGGTTTTTGGAATATTGCCATAACATTACACTGCACATTACACTGCCAGACCTTTACGCGGCAGAAATACGCGGCTAGTGTTCGCAAAATTTTTGGAGATAAATATGCGCTTGAATAATATTGCCACCCCCCTCACAGCTTCCCTCGTCACAGGTTCTTTTGTTTTGGCTCTTGGTTTGACAGCCTGCGGTGATAAAACCAAAACATCCAAACCCGTAAAAGCCCAAGCTACGGCGAATAAAATCGTCAAAGACGATAAGTTCACCTATGCCAATTACGACAAAGTGCGCATGACCCATTTGTCGCTTAATCTGGATGTTAATTTTGATGAGAAAGTATTGGACGGCACAGCCACGATTGATTTCAAGGTCATCGACCCAACAGCCTTTACCTTGCAGCTTGATACCAAAGACCTAACCATTCGTTCGGTCCAAGGCATGAGTACGGACGGACAATGGTCGGCGCTGAGTTATAACCTCAATGATAAAGACGAACTGCTCGGCACCATGCTGGAAATTCCGTTCTCCAAAGGCATGAACAAAGTCCGTATTGATTACCGCACCAGCCCGACCGCAGAGGGCCTGCAATGGCTCTCCCCGGCGCAAACTGCGGGCAAGAAGCATCCCTATTTATTTTCCCAAGCCCAAGCCCTCAATGCCCGCACTATGACCCCGGTTCAAGATACGCCTGCAGTCCGCATCACTTATGATGCCACATTACGCGTCCCGGACGGCTTACTGCCCTTGATGAGCGCCGAGCAAGGCGAAAAAGACGAGAACGGCGAATACCACTTTAAAATGCCGCAACCTATTCCGTCCTATTTGCTGGCCATCGCGGTTGGCGACATAAAATTCAAAGCCATTAATGATACAATTGGGGTTTATGCAGAGCAATATATCCTCGATGCCGCCGCTGAAGAATTTTCCGAAACGCCGCTCATGGAAGAGGCCAATACCAAGCTTTATGGGCCTTATAGATGGGGGCGTTACGACCTTATCGTGCTGCCGCCAAGCTTCCCGTTCGGCGGCATGGAGAACCCGCGCCTGTCCTTTATGACCCCGACCTTGATCGCGGGTGATAAAAGCCTAACCAATGTTGTCGCCCACGAATTGGCACACTCTTGGTCTGGAAATCTGGTGACCAATTCAAGCTGGCGCGATGCCTGGCTCAACGAGGGCGTCACATCCTATGTTGAAAACCGGGTTATGGAAGACCTGTACGGCGAAGAACGCGCCGTGATGGAACAATATTTGGCGCTTGAAGACCTAAAACGTGATCTCGCCAATGCAAAACGGCCAGAGCTAACACACCTGAAATTACCGACAGATATGGACAGTCCCGACGATGCCTTTACCCAGGTCACCTATGTCAAAGGACAGTTCTTCCTGATATTCTTGGAAGAGCGTTTTGGACGAGCTGCATTTGATCCCTTTCTTAAAAAATATTTCAACCATTTTGCCTTCCAAAGCATCACCACCGAGGATTTTATCAAATATCTCCACGATGAACTGCATGTGAAAAACCCTGACGCACTGACGAGAGAAGAACTTGACGCATGGGTTTATGGCCCCGGTATCCCCGATACTGCCAAAGACCCAAAGTCCAGTGCTTTCGCCAAAGTCGATGCAGCCCGCACGGCATGGCTAGACGGTGGCTCAGCCGGTGATACATCCGCCATATCTACTGCCAAATGGTCTACCCATGAATGGCTACATTTTCTCAACAAAATGCCAGAAGGTTTGACGCAAGCACAGCTCAAAAAACTCGACGATGATTTCAAATTCAACGGCCAGCAAAACGCTGAAATCGCTTTCGCGTGGTATATGCAAGCCATCAAGGGCAATTACAGCAATGTGGACGCAGAGCTTGAAAAGTTCCTGATGAACGTCGGGCGCGGTAAATTTATCTATAGACTATACGGCGCACTGGCAGGCCTCAACGATGAAGCACGCGAATGGGCCAAAGGCGTCTACGCCAAAGCCCGCCCCGGCTACCACCCGATAGCCCAGCGCAGGATAGATGCGATATTTGCCAAATATAACGAATAGGCAGGAACGGAAATTGAAAATAGTTCTTGGTAATTATAAGGTAGATTAGCGCCTTGATATATCCGTTGGCAGTTGAACAGAATTCACCTTAGCCCCAACAACACCCTAACCTAAAGTAGCTCTATATTCAAAATTACCCTTGATGCGGGAGTTTATTATGGTTAACAAGGTGTTACAGCCTTAGAGCAATTGGGGAGATGGCATGTTGGAGCTTAGTAAGAAATCACATAAACAGCGCACGAAAATACGCCGACTACTTTCTTGGGGTTTAGTGCTGTGTTTAAGTTTATCTGGCGCGGTGTTTACTTCAGCCGTCTCTGCACAAAACGTGGAACCACCCGAGCCTATTATTGATTGGCAGAAGCGCCAAGCAGCTGATGAGCGTTTAACGGTATTTGGAGATGATTTACTTGGAGATAGTATTGATCCTCACATAGGTTCGATAGTTTTCGAACATACGGATGTTAGCTTACCCGGCAATTCCAACCTAGAGGTCGCTGTCCGTCGTCGTCTGACCCAAGGTTACAAATATGATGAAGGAGTAAATGTTGAGTTTGGGGATTGGGAATTATTGGTACCACAAATTTCAGCGGTTGCTACAGCTGAAAAACCTTGGATGGGGCAACGTTGCAATGATGATTGGCAGGTAAATTTTCCGTCAATCCAGGTAGGTGGGAATGCGGGTAGCGGAGCGTCTAACATGTCTAGGGCTGACTACTCTAATGGCGTGAACATGTCTATTCCAGGGCAAGGCTCTCAGCAAGTTTTGAAAGTGAGTGCTAGCATCCTACATTCTGGCCGCGCAAATACGGTGAATGATTGGTATTTTACCTGTACAACGGCTTCTGACGGGAAAGAAGGCTTTGTCGGCCACGCGCCAAATGGGGACATATACCAATTTAAACAGGCGATAATGCGTCCTTACAAAGAGTTAGGATATGCTAATAAAAGTGTAAAAACTGCGCGCGTTAAGATTATTCTTGCGGCAACTGAAGTCAAAGACGTTAATGGCAATTGGGTGCGATACTCCTATGATAACTCAAGCCGCCTGACGGAGATTGAGGCCAACGATGGGCGGGTTATTACGCTTGGCTATAATGGGAATTTAATCTCAACGGTTACGGCTAATGGCAGGTCATGGTGTGAACGGCGGTGCAATATTCGTCCACTGTAGCGAGGGTATTGTGTCCTCGCGGGCGGCGTAAAAGTCGTCCACTTTAAGGTTTTTCTGTTTTAACGGGAGGACCGGGAGATTTTCACAGTGGA
>JAKIUV010000059.1 GCA_021647375.1 Robiginitomaculum sp. | reverse complement strand
TACGATTATTTTTAATCCGCTGGATTAAATATTTGGCTTCGCCAACCATCTCCAAAGACACAGGTGTATCAAAGTGGTTCCAATATAAGAAAAAATGCTCTAAACCGCGACCTTGCCTGCAATGTGTTTTTGCGGCTTGTAGCCCGTTATTTTTATATCTTCAAAAGTAAAATCATACAATGACTTAACGTCTTTATTTAATGTTAGTACCGGGAGATCGTGCGGCTCTCTGGTCAATTGTAATTTTACCTGCTCGAAATGATTTGAATATATATGGGCATCGCCGAGTGTGTGGACGAAATCGCCGGGTTCTAGGTCACAGATTTGCGCTATCATATGAGTCAGGAGCGCGTAAGACGCTATGTTGAACGGTACACCGAGGAAAATATCGGCACTGCGTTGGTAAAGCTGGCAGGATAATTTGCCGTCTGCCACATGGAACTGGAACAGACAATGACAGGGCGGCAAAGCCATATCATCGACCTCCGCCGGGTTCCACGCCGAGACAATATGCCTGCGGGAATACGGATTGGTTTTTATGGCTTCTACGACGGCGCTCATTTGGTCGATGACAGAGCCGTCTGCCGTCTCCCATCTGCGCCATTGCTTGCCGTAAACCGGGCCAAGATCACCGTCTTCGTCGGCCCAAGCATCCCAAATTTTCACACCGTTATCTTGCAGGTATTTAACATTGGTATCGCCGGCCAGAAACCAGATAAGTTCATGGACAATGGATTTAAGGTGCAGTTTTTTGGTGGTTAACATAGGAAAGCCGTCCGCCAGATTAAACCGCATTTGATGCCCAAAGACGCCGCGCGTCCCTGTCCCCGTCCGGTCAGAGCGATCAACCCCTTCGTCCATGACGCGGGATAAGAGTTCAAGATATTGTTTCATGAATACCTTATAGACGATTCTTACGATTCAGTGTATAGCTAAATGAACAGGAAGGACTTTATAATGAGATTTATTCTAGCAATCGTGTTTATCGCTTTCATAGTCGGCGTTACACTGGCCGTATTGGTGAATACTATCCCTGCCCTCGACAAACTGATACCCGACGCATGGGAAACCTTCATAATTGCTATTATAGTCGGCGGCGCAGTTAATATATTTTTGATACGGCGCAAGTCTGGCAAAAATAGCTCAAAATAATATTGCGCTCGCAAGACCGTGATTGACTTGCGCAGCTATAAATCATCCACCACGGCCAGCATTGCGCCCAACACATCTGCGCCTAGCCTTGCGGCGCGCTCTGGTGACCAGCCGTGTTCCGGGTCTGGGAGGTCTGCATTGTCTTTGAACGGCATTTCCAAGGTCATAGCGAGGCAGTTATGGGTCTCGGCGATATAATTGGTGGCATAGGTTAAATTGGCCTTGCCCGCAGGTGTTACGCCGTAGCCAACTTTAGTTTGGAAATCCGGACTAAAGCGTTTGTAGGCTTCTTGAAAATCATCCAGCCATTTTTGCCCTAATTTGGTAAAGCTTGGCACACCCTCCGCGCCCGCTATAAAATTATAAGGCAGAGCTTCGTCGCCGTGAACATCAAGGCTAAAATCAACGCCAGTTTCGCACATCTTGTTCATCACCAGAAGAACCTCAGGGCTACGCTCCATGGTCGCTACGCCCCATTCGCGGTTCAGATTAGCACCACAGGCATTCGTCCGCAAATGCCCACGGCGCGAACCATCCGGGTTCATATTGGGGACAACATAAAATACACATTTTTCGCGCAAAACGCGGGCGGTCGGGTCGTCGTCATCAAGCAGGCGACTGAGAAAGCCCTCCATCCACCACTCCGCCATTATCTCGCCGGGATGTTGTCTGGCATCAACCCACATGGATTTCTTGCCCTTGCCCGGCGTACCTATGGTCAAAAGGTCAAGGTCTTGGCCGTCGAGTGTCTGGCCTAGCACTGTTGCACTGACATCTGGGTGCATCTGACATCCCGCGACTAAATCGGCGTGGCGCTCCATTGAATAGGGCGCGAAATATGCGTAATACACCGAACCAAATTCGGGCCTATGCTCTATGATCAAGTGCCCGTTTTCAAAGCGTGTCGGCACCAAAAACCACTCTTCACGGTCATAGCTGGCGCGGGCTTGATAGTTTTCCCAACCGCCGGTGAATGCGGCGCCTTCGGCATTTTCTATGGTCATCACACAGTCTTGTTCCTGGGCGCCACTTAGGCGGAAATAAAACCATTGATAGAAATCGGAATTGTTGTCCTTGCGAATTTCCAGTCTGATGTTCTCAGGCCTATCCGCAGAAATTACCTCGATATTGCCGCCGTCAAAATTGTGTGTGATTTGCATATTCCCAACCTTTTTTGTTATTATTATTGTTTTTCAAAGTCTTGAGGGGAATTGGTAGCCGCGCGTATAGCATCAGGTATTTCGGGAGCCTCCAGCCCAATCCAAAACACCCGCCAATCCCCACTGACTTGCATGCCTTCGCACATCTTCATGTACCAAGTGTTAAAGGCATTATCATTTCTTGATCTCCAAAAGAAAACGGGCGTTTTATCGCACAAAGCTTGCCAAATATCGTGGGCTATGCCCTCGCCTTGTGCTTCTTGCGCAACCCAAAACTTACTCAAATATGGCAGCCCACCCAATTCGCTTACAATTGCGCCGCCCCGGTTGTTTTCTTCTAGGTAAAGTCTTGTTATTGGCCGCGAAAGAAATTCCGGTAAGAGCTTGCGCCCAAAAGATGTCTCGATGGCCTGCTTAAGCACCAGCGCGTCCAACTCCTTATAACTGTCATAGCATTTAATCCGCGCACCACGCCTCAACATTGTCCCGGCGCCAGTAATTGTAAACAATTCGGATAATAAATTTAACGGCGAGACGATAACATATGTGCAAGCCTGTTGCGTTTCGCCGACCAAATCCTTGACCATATCAACAAATTTTCTCTGCCCCTTGCTCAATGTGTCTTTAGCCGGAAAACTGCTGGTCATATCAACATTGACGACCGCTACACGTTTCCCATCGATTCGAAACCCGCCCGAGGGCTGTAAAAATATTATTTTTGCAGGGTTGAGACGTTTGGCTAGTTGTTTTAAATCAAGACCACGATCTGTATCCGTCATTTCCAAAACCACGAACCGACCTGCCTGTACTTTTCTTCGGACATCAGACATGAGTTGATATGAGGCACAATTGAGTTTTGTCGTTCTAATTTTAGCGTTTTCCAACTCCTTACAAAGCCGCTCGGTATGAAAACGAACGCTAGACTTGTCGGTGTGTAAAGCGCCAACAACCAATATTGGTGTCAGCCCAAGGATTGACAGAATTTTTAAATCACTGATCAAGGCTTCCAGAAGCGGGTTTTTCAGACATCTTGGGTCAATCGTAATCAGAGCAAATTGCTCGGGCGGCAAATTTTGAAATATATCCGCATAAAACGAAGCTTCACGTTCAGAACCAACCGCAACAAGACTACGCATTACTGTTTCTCGAACCGAATCGTTATTAGGCATACCGTCCTCTAAATCGCCTTAATTACCTTTTCCCTGCTAGCGTGGTACAACAAAAAACAAGGCGGTTAAAGCCTGAATATGAGGCTGCGCCACATTCCGTTAAGAAAAAGCCAGTTCAAGTTATTTCACCATAATAATCTGTTTTTCGTCGCGTGGAATCTTGAATATTTGCTGTATTTCAGTTAATTATTACAAGCTTAAATTAACTTAAACTGGAGACTATTATGGCAAAAGCAGCAGACTATATGGACAATGTAAAACAATATGACAGCGGCGCTGATGAAGCCGTTGTACAGAAAATATGCAATTATCTCGGTATTGCTCTGACCAACAGGGACAGCTCGCTGGTATCATGCTCAGACCAGTCAGAACTTGATCGGGTTATCAATGGTTATTGTGCCAAGAAACTTGGTCAGGATGCTGGCACAGCTGCCTCTGCCTGCGCAGATGTTTGTGCAACTATGAAACAAGACCGGATGAAGTCCCGCGTTACATTTTATTATTTACTGGCAAAAAATGCTGGCAAACTTGGCCAATTCGGCGGTTAATCTCCCGACATTCGCAAGAACAACACCCCCTGCCTGCTCGGCTGGGGGTGTTTTAGATCATAGAATTTGCTTCGTTTCAGCGCACGTACACCCTATCACGCCAATATGGTTTACCAAAGAGCGCTCTAGGTAAACTCAGGGTCTGCGTCTGGGTTATCATTTGCTGGGATACTGGCTTCGCCGTCTCTGCCGGGTATGGCATAGCCGCCTTTGAGCCAGCGACCTAAGTCTACGTCCGTACAGCGCGCCGAGCAAAATGGTGCGTATTCTGCCGCTTGCGGTTTCTTGCAAATTTTACAAACTTTGCTCATTACGTATTCCCTTTGGTTTCGTCCTTATAAACATCGATCGTGGCGCCGGACACAATACGGAACCGCTCACCGATACGCTCGGCCAAAGCTATGCGCCAGCCGATTGTATCGGCTTCCAGCCACTGAAATGCCGCCTCAGGCACTTGCAAGACTAGTCTAGCTCCGCCGTCCACATTGGCTTCGGTGGTCAACCTACGCAAACCCTGCAAGGCAATGGTTTCCGTGGTCGGCTCTCCGTCCTTGCCCATCATAATTTGGGCTATGGACGAGCCTGTGCGTGTGCGGGTCATCTCAACCGTGCCGAAGCGTGATAATGGGGCTATTTTTGGCCCGTCAATATCACCGTTAAATCCGTCCTTAAAGGTCTGCCAGACATCCGCCTGCACTTTGCGTTTACGGAAATTAGGGAAATCTACCAAGATCAGCCCGCCAATACCGCGCTTGCGAATTTGCCGGGCAATCTCGCGGGCTGCCGCAATACCCACGGCATTTTTCTGTCCGGTGCCTGTATCCACATCTATCATAGTCCCCGCGCGGGTATGCTCAATATAAACATAACCACCACCTTGTAAGGCTATTTCGGTCTCCGCAGCTTCGTCGATACCATTGACCAAGCTGTCTTCAAACTTAATGCCGGGATAGCGAGCTGAAATGGTTTCGCGCAGACTGATAGATTTTTCTTTTGCAGGCTTATCGGCACCACTCGGCTCTATGAACCTTACCAGTGGGCCTTTATTGGCCTCCGCCTGGCGCAATACTTCAACCCGAACCATAGCCCCCTCAACAAGGCGCGGGGCATTATTGGACATAGCGAACCGCAAAAGCCCGTTTCGGCCAGCCCCCATATCGACGAATGCCGCCATCATGTCTTTGTCTATGCGTAATACGCGCGCACTAAACACTTCGCCCTTACGGGCAATATCGCGGTCGCTCCAGCGGCGGACATAGTATTCTATATCGCGTTTATGCTCTATAATAGCAGCGCGTTCTTCGCCGATAGCATTCTCGGTGCGGCAGAGTTTAGCCATTGATATATCCTGCTCCAATTAACATATTTCTAGTCTCGTAAACTGGAAGGCCGACTACATTGCTATAGGAGCCGCTAATATGCGCGATAAATGCGCCCGCAAGCCCTTGAATACCGTAACCGCCTGCCTTGCCGTCCCATTCACCGCTCTCCAGATATGTGGTCATCTCCACACCAGATAGCCGCTTCATCTTAAGCCGTGTCTCAACCACCCGTGATATTTCCCGCCCGTCCGGTGTTATCAAGCAAACCCCAGTAAAAACCCGGTGCGCCCTGCCCGATAACAAATCCAGACAGGCTTTCGCCGTCTCTGCATCTTCCGCCTTGGGCAATATACGCCGCCCGACGCCAACCACGGTGTCCGCCGACAATATATACGAGCCTTTATGAGCAGGCGCGATTTCTTGCGCCTTACCAATAGCTAGCCGCAGGGCATGAGGTTTGGGGAGTTCGTCCTTGCGGGGGTCTTCGTCTATATCCGCCGGAATTATATCGTTCGGCACCACACCAATACGCGCCAACAGTTCTCGCCGGCGCGGGGATGTACTTGCTAATATGAGATGGGGTATTTTTGCGCCGCTCATCAGAGCAGTGCTTACTTAAATCTGTAAGTGATGCGCCCTTTGGACAGGTCGTAAGGGGTCATTTCAACAGTGACTTTGTCGCCAGCTAAAACCCGGATGCGGTTTTTACGCATACGGCCAGCCGTGTGGGCAATAATCTCGTGATCATTACCGTCAAGTTTAACGCGAAATGTCGCATTTGGGAGAAGCTCGATCACTTCGCCGTCAAATTCTAATAGTTCTTCTTTTGCCAAAGCAAATCCTTTTAATTACTGGCTATTAACAACAGCCGATTCTTTACAGTTTTTTGTGCAAGCGCGTTTAACCACGTCTTGCCAACAATATATAGGTATTTTTTCACAAATTGCACAAATTTGCCGCAAAATAGCCCAAAAATATCAGCAATTAGCCGAATTTCTTGTCTATACGCATCTCTATCACGTCCCTAACGGCGCGAAAATTGTCCATCATGGCGCGTACATCCATAGCACCTTGGGTTGGGTCGGGCGTAGGCCAAACGCAAATTTCGGTGTCGCTATCGTCGAAAACGGCGCGCACGGCGGCTTCGGCGTCCTTATTAAAAGCTATAACCACATCAAAACTGGTGTCGGCAATTTCAGCCAAGGTCTTGGATTTATGAGCCGACAAATCCATGCCCTTCTCGCGCATCACTGCCACCATAAGGTCGCTTAACTCGCCAGCTTCCAGGCCGCAAGATTGCACATACACATCTCCGCCGTAACGGGATTTCATCATGCCTTCCGCCATTGGCGACCGGATGGAATTAAGCGTACAGACAAAAAGTACGGATGCTGGGAGTTCATTTTTATTAGTCATCATGGCCGCCTATGTAGGGCGCAAATCAATGTAAACAAGCGCCGTGATGTGTTGAAATCTAACTCTACAGAGTTCCGCAAACTGTCTTCCAGCAGGCGCGACCCCTCATTATGCAAGCCGCGTCGCCCCATATCTATGGCCTCAATCTGCGCCGTAGTGGCTGTGCGAATGGCATCATGATAGGCTTCGCAAATCATGAAATAGTCTTTAATAATTCGGCTGAAAGGCTTGATAGAAAAGGAAAAATTCCCACGCGGCGCACCATTTGTACGCTGAATATCCAACACCAAACGGCCTTCGGACAGGGATAGATTTATGATATATGGCCCAGATTGCGAATCCTTGGGGTGAAAGCTGTTCTCTTCTAATAAGTCGAAAATCGCCACCCGGCGTTCATGCTCCATCTCAGGGCTGGTGACGGCCAGACTTTCTGCATCAATGTGCAGCTCGCTTATATAATGGTCTTCACTCATTTCCCGCTTCTAGGGCAGGATGCAGGGGAACGCTCTTGGTCGGGCGTTCGTTTTGTATATCCACGAGCCGGACTTCCAAACATTCAGCATCCAAACTAATCTCGCCGCCGCCCGCAAAAATCAGGGTAATCGCTCCGCCCGGTGGTTCATCAGACGGTACGAAATTAATCGACAATAACACCAAAAAAGCATCCGGGTCGGCACGGTTAATGCCTTTCATCTTGGCGGACAGCACATTGTGCAGGCCAAGCCCGGCTTTTATCCGGCTCGGCACATCGGTTTCGTGGCAATAGCGGCTGGCAATCATCACCATTGAATTGCCGGAACGGTCAAAATGAATATCGCCCACACGAACAATCGCGTCTTGCAGCGCAGCTGATAACACGGTTAGCCCCTCGGGCGTCTCGGCCAATAATTTCAATCTATTGCTCATATCTATTCTTTTACCCGTTTAATTCTGGCGCCGCAATTGCCAAGTTTTACTTCAATTTGCTCAAACCCTCGGTCCAAATGATAGACCCTGCCAACCTCGGTCGTGCCCTCCGCAGCCATACCAGCCGCGATTAAACTGGCCGAAGCCCGCAAGTCCGTCGCCATAACTTGCGCACCCTTTAGCTTGGGCACGCCGCGAATGATAGCTTCGCGCCCGCTCACCGTAATATTAGCCCCCATGCGCGAGAGTTCCGGGCAGTGCATGAAGCGGTTCTCAAAGATATTTTCGCGGATAATAGACACTCCGTCCGCCAAACACATCATCGCCATGAATTGCGCCTGTAGGTCTGTCGGGAAGCCGGGGTAAGCTTGGGTCTCAACATCGACGGGATGGATGGGTGTGCCGTGGCGCTCCACTAACACGGAATTTTCGTCCATAGTCACTTTCGCACCCGCCTGCGCTATCAATGGCCACAACGAGCCAAGATGATCCGAGCGCACATTCACCAGCCTGACGGCGCCGCCGACCGTAGCCGCCGCCAATGCATAGGTTCCTGCCTCAATCCGGTCGGGTACTACGGCGAATTTTGTACCGCCAAGCTTTTTAACGCCCTGAATAGTAACTTCGGAACGCCCTGCCCCGCTAATCTTGGCCCCCATAGCATTGAGGCAATTGGCCAAGTCAACAATTTCCGGCTCCCGCGCCGCATTGTTTAAAACCGTCTCGCCTTTGGCCAAGACCGCCGCCAGCATAGAATGCTCGGTAGCGCCAACACTGATAAACGGGAAGGTAATCTCTGCGCCTTTTAGGCCGCCCGACGCCGAAGCGATGACATAGCCCTCGCTCAGCTCTATCTCTGCCCCCATAGCTTTCAGCGCGTTTAAATGCAAATCAACGGGGCGCGCACCAATGGCACAGCCGCCCGGCAGGGAAACTTTGGCCTTATGCGCCCGTGCCAAAACCGGCCCCAGCACATTAAAACTGGCGCGCATTTTACGCACCAAGTCATAAGGTGCAGTGGTTGAGGTCAACGTCTTGGCGTGCATAGTCAAATTGCCAACACCGTCCGTGACCTTAACCCCAAAGTTCTCCAATAAATGCCCCAAAAACCGCGTATCGCGCAGATTGGGCATATTGGTCAGTTCAAGCGGCTCATCGGTGAGCAAGCAAGCAACCATCAGTTTCAGCGCCGAGTTCTTGGCACCACTAATGGATATTTGCCCCGATAGAGGTGTGCCGCCTTCAATAACAATTTTATCCATGAATTTTCTCCTGACAGATGTTTATGGAATCAACTGTCAACAAAATGTTAGGCGAGATTATGACCGCTTGCTATAGATAATATTTTGTAGGTTTAGTGGCAGATATTATTTGTCAGGTATTATTTTGGGGCTTTAGCTTTTTTCACTGCAACTTTACGCCTGCGCAAATTATCCCGCAACGCCTTGGCCACCCGCGCATCACGACGTTCTTGTTGTTTTTGCTTTTCTGTTTTTTCTGCGCTCATATTGGATAGTTACCGCGCCTAACACCGATATGTCAATTCAGTCGTGCATGTGGAAGAAGTGGAGAAATAAACACCCCCTAATACTCCCACCCCCCATAGTTCCTCGCCAAACGCCGCATTAACCCCGGCCAGACCAGATTGTCGCCCATGCCTTTCATAAAAGCGCCTGCGCCTTGTGTGTGGACATGTGCGGCCAGTTCGTCGTCGCAATTGTGCAGGTTTTTATTGCCCGCAGCCTGTGCCAGAATTTGGGTTTTGCAGGCTTGCTCCAAGAAATACATGCGCAAGAACGCCAAAGCGCAATTTGCCCCGAGCACCATAGTGCCATGGTTACGCAACATCAGCAAGTTTTTTGCCCCCATATCAGCAACAATGCGTTCGCGTTCGTCCAGATCAATGGCAATACCCTCATAATCATGATAGGCTAGATCATCATGCACCACCATGGCGAACTGGGTGTATTTGCGCATGCCTTTTTTCTGGACGGAGACCGCAACGCCGTAAGGTGTATGCACATGCATGACACAGCCCGCATCCCCTCGCGCGGCATGAACGGCGGAATGAATGGTGAAGCCCGCCGGATTGATGAAATAGGGACTGTCGCCAATGATATTGCCCTCAAGGTCAATCTTGACCAAACTTGAAGCCGTCATTTCATCAAACAACACGCCGTAAGGATTGATTAAAAACCGCTCCTCACCGTCCTCGTCCGGGAGTTTGGCAGAGATATGGGTAAACACCAAATCCGTCCAGCCATACAGCGCACACAAACGATACAGCGCCGCCAGTTCGACCCGCAACTGCCATTCTATATCTGATACCTTACCCTCTAGGCGTTCAACTTTGGTTGGGTCGACAATATCAAACCCGGCGCTAACGCCCATAACTTGGTGCATAGCTTTGGTCATATTTTTCTCCGTTTTATGTTTTGTAGCCTATTGGTAAAATTATGCAATATGGCTAACCGCGTGGTTTAAAATAGAGCGGCATGAATACTGCTATGAATATGGCAAATGCCGCGATCCATGTGAGGCCAGCTATAGTGACCAATAGCTGTGGCGCGAAAAACCCTGCGGCTAGCCTGAAAACTACGGCAAGCCCAATCAAAGCATAAACGCTGCTCAAAGCCCAACCGGCGCGCATGGGTAAGCCGGAATGGCCAAAGCTAGCGCGGCTCATCATGGCGGCAATCATAATACCTATGGCGCCAATGGTCAGCCCGTGAATGGCATCCGATACCATAAACCCGTCCCACAAAATGGCCCCACCTAACAGGACAAGACCCAGCCCCAGCCAGCCATAGGCTATGTGCAACACGACGATAATCGCTTGGTTCATGACCTGCACACCTTGCCAACGCGACAGGCGGAATAATTGCCCGGCACCCGCCAGACACAACAATATTCCTGTCGCGAAATATGTTGGTTCGAACACCCAAACCAAGAGAGAAATGGCCGAGAACAGCATAACAATTTTGTCAATTTTACCACCCGGTTTGGCTGGCATTTTGGGCGGTTCCATATGGGCGGAATTTTGCTTGGCCAATAGATTGCGCGTGAAGCTCGGGGTTACTCTGCCTCCAATTAAACTCAGTAAAGTCAACAAGACTGCCAAAGCAAACCGCCAGCTATGACCATCCATGGCGAATATGTCCAGCCGCTCTAAATGGGTCAGCAAGTTCGCCGTCGCTATCAGGGTGATCATGCCTGCAACGACGAGATTACGTTTGTTCCGCCCACCAATGATTTCCCGTGCAACCACTGCGGCGAGCGCAAACAAAAACACCACATCCAACAGCATAAGTACGGCTTGCCCAGATAACATCACCAAGCGTCCCAGCAACCATAATGCGGCTAAACCGCCCAGCGGCCAACCACGCACGGGCAACCGCCCCGTCCAGTTGGGCACTGCCGTCAGAATAAACCCGGCCAGTGCCGCCCCGCCAAACCCAAACAACATTTCATGAATATGCCAATCGCGTCCGGAGATAACATCCGATGCTTCCAGCCAGCCATTATACAGAGCCAGCCAATATCCAATCGCAACTACCGCCCAAACGCTCGCGCCCAGAAAAAATGGCCGAAACGCCCCGCTCAGAAATGCCGGGCCAGCATAGTCCCGCCGTGCCAGAATTTTTGCAACCTTTTCATTAGCAGCCTTTTTAGGGGACGGCGCAGGCTCTCGTCTATTTTGTTTTGTCATAAACTGCGTATAATTCTCATGAGCACAAAAACAAACAGGCAATTTGCCGCAGGTTATGCCAAGGCTTGTACTTTAGGGCAGTGCCCGTTGCGCAACCGGGAAACGCGCCTGTTCATCCAATGACGGATAAGGTTTTGGTAGAGAAAAGTCTTGAACTGTCCCAATTTTTGGGTGTGCAATTTATAAAAGTCATCTGGACTATCGAAAATGCCAAAATCTTGATTGATGCCGGTTTTTTGAATATATGTATCTGTCCCGACCCACCTTACACCCGGATTTTGCAAATCATCTGTTCCCGCGCCATAGGCGCACAGCGACGTTTTATCAGGGTATTTGCGCTGTAGAGCCTGAATATAGTCATCATCCAGAATAAAACCCTCCAGATTTATCCATTTGCCGTCATAATATATCTCCACCCAGGAATGCAAAATATTTGCGGGTGCCAAAGGCATAACAATTTGCGGCACAACGCCGCTTTGCAGAATTTTTTTGATGGTAAAACCATGCAAGCGGCAAGGAATACCAACCGCTCTGAATAATGCCATTAACAATGTCGCTTTGGTGTTGCATTGCCCAAATCCATCCGCAAGCACTTCAGAAGCCCGGATTTCATCCCTTCTGTTATAGCCGAATTTTATCTCGTTGCGAACAAAGTCGTATACGGCTCCGATACGCTCATAGTCATCAAGGGTTTTCCATTTTCGCTCATTAACCAGTTTTTGAATATCCTTATGGCCATAGTCTAATATGTCGGTTTTTTCGTTTAGTTTTTGTCTCGTTATATCGCCCATTTTCTGCTCTTTCATTTGTGTGTTGCAATTCTTGAGCATCCTTATAAAACCTCTAGTAACTAGAGATACAAGGGGAAAATTAAAATGTTTTCTATTGGTAAGATGGCAGCGCGCACTGGGGTAAAAGTCCCGACCATACGGTATTATGAAGAAATCGGGGTACTTTCAGAGCCGGGGCGGAACACTGGCAACCAACGCCGCTATACCCAAAGTGACTTGGAGCGTTTATCTTTTATAAAGCACGCCCGCGACCTTGGCCTTGGTATCGCTGCCATCCGTGATTTGATGCATCTGCATGACCACCCCGACCATTCATGCGCTGAAGCTCATAACATTGCGGAAACTCATTTGGAAAATGTGCGTAGCAAGCTTAAGAAACTGCGCAAGCTTGAAAAAGAGCTGAAGCGTATCACCACCCAAGTTCACGAAGATAATACTAAAGATTGCACCATCATCCAAACCCTCGCAGATCACAGGCTATGTTCAGGCGAACATTAGCAGAAACGATGGAATTAATAGATCCTGAGCCTATGTCCCTTGACCCATTTACCGCTACACCCCATATTCCCATTAACAATCAAAAACAACTGGATACTATTATGAACCATGATTATGCAGATGCGAGCAAATGGCGCGGTACGACTATTTTGACCGTGCGCAAGGGCGGTAAGGTTGTTGTTATTGGCGACGGGCAGGTTTCGGCTGGCAATACGGTGATGAAATCCACGGCCCGCAAAGTCCGGCGTATCATAGACGGCAATGTCATTATCGGCTTTGCTGGTGCTACGGCGGACGCATTCGCGCTCATGGAACGGCTTGAGATTAAATTGGAGCAATATCCGACCCAACTTGCGAGGGCTTGCGTAGAGCTGGCTAAAGACTGGCGCACCGACAAGGTTCTGCGACAGCTACAAGCTATGATGATTGTGGCTGATAAAAAAGAAACCTTCGTCCTTACTGGCAATGGCGACGTGGTTGAACCTGACGGGGGTATTACCGCTATCGGTAGCGGCGGCAATTACGCCCTGTCCGCCGCCCGCGCCCTAGACGATTACGAAGAGGACGCAGAGACATTAGCCCGTAAAGCCATGGGCATAGCCGCAGATATTTGTGTATTTACGAACAATAACTTTGTCGTGGAGACCTTGGAAGAATAAGTGACCCCGTCACACATTTTGACTAAAGCTTAAATCCAGAGCCTACCTAGCTCTCCGGCATTTTTGGCATGTAGTTTTCGTCGTGTTTGGCGAGGACATTGCTGGCGATAAATGTGCCGTCCGGGGCTAATTTTCCTGTCATGACCACACCCTGCCCCTCAGCGAATAAATCCGGTAGAACGTCATAATAAACAACATTTAGTGCGGGTACATTTGGGTCTGGATCGTCAAAATTTATTACCGAGAAACTGGTGTTGAGGCCGTCCGTTTTAACCACACTCCCCTCGACCACCATGCCGCCGATTTTAATCTTGTTTACGCCTTGCACATAGGTACGATCAACCACAACAGACGGGTTTACGAAGAGTTGCTTGTTATCGCCGAGCGCTCTGAGCAATAAGTAGGCACCGCCAACCACTGCCAGAGCGACAATAGCCATGGTGATTAGGCGTTTGTTTTGATGTTTTGGTTTCATTGTTCTGGTTTATCCAAATATTGCATGTTAGGGAATGCGCCAAGATAGCGCATGTTCATATCAGTACATGCTTATAAACACATCGAGTAAATGAGTACAGACTAAATAATCATGACTGCAGCGACCAAAACATCCAGCCAACTTGTGGTCACAGATCTCGCCGTCTCACGCGGGGATAATTTGCTAATTGATGGTTTGTCATTCTCAATGGATGCGGGCGATACGCTCTGGGTTGCGGGCAGTAACGGGATTGGCAAAACGTCTTTGCTAAAATGTATTGCTGGTCTCTTGCGGCCGGACAGCGGCCACGTGGCATGGGGCGAACAGGATGTGCATAAATACATATCCTCAGACACCGGATACCAAGGTCACCACGATGGCCATAAACCAAATCTAACGGTGTTGGAAAATTTGCGGTTTTGGCAATCTGTGTTCGCCTCGCCTATAGCCCCCGAAGATGCGCTGGAACAAGTTGGCCTATCAGCGCAAATTAATCTGCGCGCCAAAGGCTTATCGGCTGGGCAGTCTAGGCGGCTGTCTCTGGCGCGGCTCCTGCTTAAACAAGCAAAACTGTGGGTACTGGACGAACCTGCCGCCGCTATGGATATTAAAGGCCGGGCGGTTATCCACAAATTGGTCGGTGCGCATGTGGCGGCAGGTGGTTGTGCGATAATAGCATCGCACACACCGCCAGAAAAGATCGGGGATAATACGCGGGTGCTGACCTTGAATGGAGCCGCAAATGAATAGGCTCAGAAATAGATTTGGCGGTGTGATAATACGCGATATACGCATTGCCCTGCGCTCTGGCGGCGCTTGGCTCCTGGGCTTGGTGTTTTTTGCGGTGTTCTTGTCCATGTCAGCTATTGCACTGGGCGGTGAATTTAAAACTCTGCGCCCCTTAGCCCCTGCCCTAATATGGTTGGCCGTGGTGTTTTCATTGTTGTTCTCGTTCGAGCATTTATTCTCAGATGATGCTGAGGACGGCAGTTTAGAACACATAAAGTTATCCGGCATGTCCATGAACGCCTATGTATTGGCTAAGGTGTGCGCCCATTGGCTTCTCGCTATCTTACCGCTCATCATCGCCCTGCCCTTGGCGGTGCTGTTGTTTGATTTACCGACAGACATATTGCTTGGATTATTTGTTTCCATGGTAATCGCCAGCCCGGCGCTGGTTTGCTACGGTGCGTTTTCCGGGGCTTGCTTGGTCGGGTTCAAGGGGGGTGGTTTTTTGCTTGTACTGTTGACCATCCCGCTTGTGATACCAGTTTTGATCTTTGCCGTTAGCGGCGCGGTGTCTTTTCAAGATGCCTCTCTATTTCAGGTCTTGGAATTTCAGGCTTTGGCGGGTATAAGCCTCATCGCGGCGGCCATCGGCATTCCAGCCGCTGCCGCCGCACTGAATACCGTAATGGAGTAAAGGGACATGATCAGTTTTCTAGCAAACCCTTTGCGGTTTAAAAAATTCGCCAATGTCGCCGCGCCGATTTTCGGACTATTGGCACTGTTCCTAATTGGTAGTGGTCTATATTTTGGCTTGTACAATTCCCCTGAAGACCAATTACAAGGCCATAGTGTGCGCATTATGTATGTGCATGTCCCGGCTGTTTGGACGGGCATGGCGGCGTATGCCGGCATGGCATTTGCCAGCTTGCTGGCCTATATATGGCGGCATCCTTTATCGGACGAACTAGCCCGCGCACTTGCCCTGCCTGGTGCCGCTTTTACGGCGCTTGGCCTGCTCACCGGAAGCTTATGGGGCAAGACCAGCTGGGGCACTTATTGGCAATGGGACGGGCGTATGACCTCCACTCTGATTTTACTATTTCTATTCATAGGTTATATGGCCGTATGGGCGGGTATAGACGATAAGCGCCGGGCCGCACGTATCGCTGGCTTGGTGGCTATGGTCGGGTCGATTAATCTACCGATTATCAAATTTTCGGTGGACTGGTGGAATACATTGCACCAAACGTCTTCGGTATCCATGCCGGACGCACCGGGACTGCCGGGCAGTATATTATTACCCCTAATGCTCATGACCTTTGGCTATACTTTCTTCCTTGGCTGGTTGGTATTGAGTAAGATGCTCAACAAAATAGCCAGTGCCAAAACAAGGCGTAAACGCCCGGCTGCTGCCACAACTACTTTGGAGAAACTGTGATGGACTTACTCCCGGATTTTGGCCGTTATAATTTTTATGTCTGGACGTGCTACGGCATATCTATTGCCGTCATATTGGCCTTCACCGTCCACACTTTTTTGCAAAACTCTAAGCGCCCCAAATGAATATAAAAAAGATTGCCAACAGTTTGGGCGCTACGCCGCAACAACGATTGCTCACTATGATGACGCGACTACGCGATCCTGAAACCGGGTGCCCGTGGGATATAGAACAAACCTTTGAAACGGTCGCGCCCTACACCATCGAAGAAGCATACGAAGTCAACGACGCCATAGAGCGCGGTAATATGGCTGATCTCAAAGAAGAACTCGGGGATTTATTGTTACAAGTGGTTTTCCACGCACAAATGGCCGACGAGCAGGACGAATTTGATTTCGCCGCCGTCTGCGACGGCTTGGTCGAAAAAATGATTGCCCGCCATCCCCATGTGTTTGGTGATGAGAGCCAGCGCGATAGCGAGACGCAAACCCTAGCTTGGGAAGCCTTAAAAGCTAAGGAGCGGAGTAAAAAACCAGACAACGCATCCGTGCTAGACGGCATTGCCCTCGCCCTACCCGCCCTCACCCGTGCTGACAAATTGCAAAAACGCGCCGCCCGTGTCGGGTTTGACTGGGCTGAACCCGAACAGGTGATTGCTAAAATCATTGAGGAATCGGTGGAAATCGTCGAAGCCGTCAACAACGACGAAGGCCAAGCCCGCATCCACGAAGAAATCGGGGATTTAATCTTCGCCGTATCTAACCTAGCCCGAAAACTCGGCGTAGACCCCGAACACGCCCTGCGCGACTGCAACAAAAAATTCACCCGCCGCTTTCAATATATAGAAAAACATGCGGATAAAAAACTAGAGAGCATGGGCATAGATGCGCTAGAAGAACTCTATATAGCCGCAAAAAAATCTGGCCTATAACACCGCATTTCTTTACTATTGACTAATAGCAAAGAATTACTATCTTTATGGTAAGGAGTAATCATGCCAAAAGTTAGCGCGAAAAGACAAATAACATTACCCATCAAGCAATGTAGGCTCGCAGGCATCAAGCCGGGCGATGAGTATCAGAGCTTTGTGGATAGTGACGGGCGTATTACTATCGTCAAAAAAGTCAAAGGGGCGGCTAAGGGACTGTTGAAACATATTAAAGCTGATGCCAACCTAACAGACCAACAATCCATGCAAAGCAGCTTGGCTGAATGATTGCGATAGATACCAATGTCCTGCTGAGATACTTGCTTGGTGATAACAAAACGCAATCACAAAAAGCCACAAAATTAATTACCGGAGATTTACCTGTATTGGTGGGCGATATAGTTTTGGTTGAAACTATCTGGACACTCAGGGGTAAAAAATTCAAACTTGGCAAGGCCGGAATTATTGAGGTTTTAAATGCGTTGTTTGAAGAACCAAATATATGTGTCAAGGGCGGAGTAAAATCAGGCCATGTGGCGGCGTAAAAGTCTACCAGTACGCTGTGCTTAAATGATGTGATAAAGGGGCCAATTGGCCCCTTTATCACATTAGTTTCTTTCTTACCTTTGTTT
>JAKIUV010000058.1 GCA_021647375.1 Robiginitomaculum sp. | reverse complement strand
CGGCTGGTGGCGCGAACCGATTGGCACATTGGGCCGCCTGCGCTGCGGCGTCTGGCGGGTACATTTATGGCCAGAGTGGTGGTTGAATGGACGGCACAATCGCGGTTAAGCTAAACTAGAAAACTAGAAAACTAGTTTAGTAGAGCAACCATATTTAGATATTTCAGAAACCAGTCAGAAGACAAAACATGAGCCGGAGCAGTTAAGAGCGGCTCACGCCGGAGTATATACCCCTGTGCGCCATTCTATAAATATGTAAATATCCCCAAAAAACCACCAGTAACTATACGCGCATATCGTTTAATAGACCGACTAAATTAGTTTAGTCAGTCTATGAATGGCGGCTGGGGGAGTTAGAGTATAATCACCTTTCATCATTTTCATCTGGCCTGAATGGATACTCTAAGCGTCTTCCTTCGGCTTAGGCGCGGGTAACCCCCTACCGCCTTTCTTGCCTTCGATTTTTAGCTGTGCGGGCTTCAAAATTTCGAATTTTAATTCGTCTTTTTTCTTGTTATAGCCGATTTTCACTAGCCCGCCTTTTTTGAGCTTGCCGAACAATATCTCGTCGGCCAGTGGTTTTTTGACGTATTCTTGGATGGTGCGCGACAGAGGTCTGGCACCATAGCGTTTGTCATAGCCTTTTTTGGCAATCCATAGATTGGCGGCCTTGGAAACCTCAAACAATATCTTTCTATCAGCCAGTTGGGCTTCTAGCTGGATAACAAATTTATCCACGACTTTGGCAATGTCTTCTGGACTGAGCGGTGCAAATTTCACCATAGCATCCAAGCGGTTGCGGAACTCTGGTGTGAACAATCGCTTGATGGCTTTGTCGTCTTCTTCGTTGCTGCTGTCGGTGCGGCCAAACCCTATTTCGGCTTTGGCCGCATCGGCGGCACCAGCATTTGTGGTCATAATTAAGATGACATTGCGAAAATCAATGGCGCGGCCCGATGCATCGGTGAGCGTGCCGTTGTCCATGACCTGCAATAAAATATTGAATACATCTGGGTGGGCTTTTTCAATCTCGTCTAGCAGAACAATCGAATGTGGATGTTCAGAAACCCGGTCGGTCAACAGTCCGCCTTGGTCATAACCCACATAACCCGGAGGGGCGCCGAGCAATCTTGATACCGTGTGGCGCTCCATATACTCGGACATGTCAAAGCGCAGCAGTTCCAGCCCCAGCGCCATGGCCAATTGCCGCGCCACTTCGGTTTTACCGACGCCCGTAGGGCCAGAAAACAGATATGAACCGATAGGTTTATCGGGTTCGCGCAAGCCTGCCCGTGCCAATTTTATAGCGGCGGAGACTTTGTCGATAGCGGCGTCCTGACCAAACACCACACGGGCGAGGTCAGCGGGCAAAGCTTTCAATGTTTTTACATCATCGCGCGAAACCGTCTTGGTCGGGATACGGGCGAGCTTGGCAATCACCGCTTCCACGTCTTTGACGCCGATGGTTTTCTTGCGTTTGCTTTTCGGCAATAGTTTTTGGTAAGCCCCCGCCTCGTCGATAACGTCGATGGCTTTATCGGGCAATTTACGGTCGGTGATGTGGCGCACGGCCAAATCTACAGAAGTCGTAATGGCTTCGGCTGTGTATTTGACGCCGTGGAATTCTTCGAAATAAGGTTTCAGCCCGCGCAGAATTTTGACCGTATCGGAACTGCTCGGCTCTACCACATCAATTTTGAGGAAGCGCCGCGCCAACGCTCGGTCTTTCTCGAAATGTTGGCGGTATTCTTTATAAGTGGTTGACCCCATACAGCGTAATTTGCCGGACTGTAGCGCAGGTTTCAGCAAATTAGACGCATCCATAGCACCGCCAGATGTCGCCCCTGCCCCGATAATGGTGTGGATTTCGTCGATAAACAAAACCGCGTGAGGCAAGTCTTCCAGCTTTTTCATGACGGCTTTAAGGCGTTCTTCGAAATCACCACGGTAACGGGTTCCGGCCAAAAGTGCGCCCATATCTAGGGAATAGATTACTGCATCGGCAATCACTTCCGGCACATTGCCGTCAACTATAGCGAGGGCGATACCCTCGGCAATAGCCGTTTTGCCAACGCCCGGATCCCCCACCAAAAGTGGGTTATTTTTACGGCGGCGGGATAGAACTTGAATACAGCGCTCCACCTCAGCGGCGCGCCCAATCAGCGGATCAATACCGCCATCTTTGGCTTTTTGGTTGAGGTCAACACAGTAAGCTTCCAGCGGGTCTTCTTGTTTCCCATCTGCCCCGCCCTCGTTCGGCCCAGCGCCAATGATCGGGCGGCTCTCTGCCGCGTCTCCAGTTTTGGAGATACCGTGAGCAATATAATTGACCGCATCATAGCGGGTCATGTCGCGTTCTTGGAGAAAATACACGGCGTGGCTCTCGCGTTCGTTGAACAAGGCGACCAACGCATTGGCACCCGTCACTTCTTCGCGGCCAGAGCTTTGCACGTGAATGACCGCGCGCTGTATGACCCGGTGGAAGCCTGCGGTCGGGCGGGCTTCTTCGAACTCCTCAACCACCAAAGACGCGAGGTCTTCGTCGAGATAAGAGGTCAATGCACCGCGCAGACTTTCCAGTTCTATATCACAAGCTGTGAGGACAGCATTGGCGTCTTTGTCGTCTATGAGCGCCAAAAGCAAATGCTCCAACGTCGCCAACTCGTGTTGTCGCTCAGCCGCCAAAGTCAGGGCGCGGTGGATAGTTTCTTCGAGAACCGGAGAAAATGAAGCCATGATATTTCTTTCTGTTTCGTCTTTATTCTAATGTGGCGCGGTTTAAAAATATTGCAAGGGTTCTATCATGCCTTTTCTAAGGTGCATTTGAGCGGATGATCGTGCCGTTTGGCCGCATCCAGCACTTGCGCGACTTTGGTTTCCGCCACTTCGAAAGTATAGATACCGCACACGCCGATACCGTTTTGGTGAACGTCCAGCATGATTTTGGTCGCTTCCTCTTGGGTTTTTTTGAAAACCCCCATGAGAAGTCCGACCACAAATTCCATAGGCGTATAATCATCATTCAAAAGCAAAACCCGATACTGCGAAGGCTTCTTGGTCTTGGGCCGCGCCTTGGTCACCACCCCGCGCTCATTCTCGCGTTCTTCGTCATTGCCCGAGTTGCTACCCATAATGTTCTCCTTCCCCCATTCATGGGGGAAATGGGCGCCTCTTGGCGCTCGAAGGGGGCGCGCACCCTTGTGCGCTTTTGCGCGTTCGTAATTATCTATACCATCGTTGAGACGCAAGAGCGTCTGCCCCCATCCCCCCTGCGGGGTACTTCCCCCATAAAAAATGGAGGAAGGAGAAAAGGGTAAACCCGTATGCATTTTCATTTCTATCATGCCCCTAAGATAGTCGCTTTTTCACAAAGTAAAAGGGGGGATTTGTGCTATTTGTTAACCGTCATTAACCATTCCTCAAACACTGCCTATTTAACTCTTAACCATGAAACGGATTTTGATTCTTTTTGTGGGCATAGTGCTGGCTTTTGGGTTGGGGGATTCTGCTTGGGCGCAACGCAATACTCAAAATAAATATGCCTCTATCATCATTGATGTGGACAGTATGGAAATCTTGCATGCACGCCAGATTGATGGGCTGCGTTATCCGGCATCCCTCACCAAAATGATGACATTATATTTGACATTTGATGCACTGGAACGCGGTGATATTCGCTTGAACGAACCCCTGCAGGTTTCGGCGCAAGCGGCGCGGACACCGCCGGGAAAATTAGGCCTGCGGACGGGGCGTTCAATCACTGTTGAGCAGGCCATACAAGCATTGACGGTGAAATCTGCTAACGATGTTGCTGTGGTTTTGGCGGAACGGCTCGGCGGATCGGAGCGCGAATTTGCCGTTCTCATGACCGCCAAAGCCAAAGCGCTGGGTATGCAGCGCACCGTGTTTCGCAATGCCAATGGCCTGCCGGACGACGGCCAATTTACCACCGCCCGCGATATGGGCAAATTGGCCGAGGCTCTCTTGCGCACCCATCGCAAATATTATCCTTATTTCAGCCAGAAAACATTCCGCTATAATGGCCGCACTTACACCAACCACAATACTTTGCTGGGGAAAGTGGACGGGGTCGACGGATTTAAGACCGGGTACACCAATGCGTCGGGCTATAATCTGGTATTATCGGCAGAACGTAATGGTCGGCGTTTGATCGCCGTTGTGCTCGGCGGGGCGAGCGGAAAATCCCGCGACACCCACATGGCCGACCTGATTGAGCGCGGTTTTAAAGTGCAAAAACAAGTGGATAAAAAACGTGCGGAGCAGTTCGCGCTCAACGCCGACGAACGGCGTATTAAGCGGGTCGTAACGCCAGTGCCAAAAACCGATACCATCCATGCTTTCACTTTACGTGCCGCACACAATACGACTGGCACCGTGCGTGTTGTCCAAGGCGCAGACGGTATGCGTATTCCAACACGCGCCGCAGATAAAGCCCCTAATCAAGGTTGGGCAGTGCAAATCGGCGCTTTTGCCAGTGCCGCTGCCGCCAAAAACGCTAACCTGTTGACCAAAGCCGATGCACGTCTCGGCCTGACCAAAGCCGAGGATATTATCATTCCAGTTCAGCGATCAAATGGTATCATTTACCGCGCAAGGCTCGGGCGGTTAAACCACGGCCACGCAGCTTACGTGTGTAAAACCCTTGTGTCCCAAGGCCAATCCTGCTTGGTTATCGCTCCATCTTAAAGGGCTAATATGACCACTGAATTTATACAAGAGGCAGGCTTCGCACCCGTAAAATCCGAAACAGAACTACGCACACAAATTTGGGGTTGGAGAGGCTCCGGAGAAACCATAGCATTCGTCCCGACCATGGGCGCTCTACATGCCGGGCATATATCCCTCATCACCAAAGCCAAAAAACACGCCAGCAAGGTCGTGGCCAGCATTTATGTCAACGAAACCCAATTCGCCGAGGGCGAAGACCTGGACACCTATCCCCGCGACCATAAACGTGACTGCGAAATGCTGCGCGCCGCCGGATGCGACTTGGTCTATATCCCGGAGAAAATGTACGGCCCATACCACAGCACGACCGTAAATGTGGGCGGCCCTGCCCTCGGCCTTGAGACAAACCACCGCGCGCATTTCTTTGGCGGTGTCGCGCTTATCGTCACCAAACTGCTCAACCGTGTCCAGCCTGATATAGCCGTGTTTGGCGAAAAGGACTATCAGCAACTCCTGACTATTCGCCGCCTTACTGCCGACCTAGACATCCCTGTGCGCATACTCGGTGCGCCCATAATGCGCGAAAAAGACGGCCTCGCTATGTCGTCCCGCAACCGTTATTTCGACGAGGAAGGCCGCAAAATTGCAGGCCAACTCAATATCATCATGCGCCAATGCGCCAAGGAAATAGCGAGCGGCGCTGACATCAATACCGCCACAGATAAAGCCACAATCGAAATCATCAAGGCCGGGTTTGACAGTGTAGATTATGTGGCAGCAGCGGACACCAATGCTTTGGAATTGCTCACGGGACATCTAAATAATCGCCGGGGGCGTCTGCTCATTGCCGCCCACTGCAAAGGTGTAAGGTTGATAGACAATTGCGAAATTGGTTAGTTCTTCCCGCCGTCAATAATTTTTAAAAACGGCTTTTTGGGTTTGGGCGGCGGTGTTGGCTGTTCCGCTTCTTGCTCACCAAACATTTCATCTTCTATATTACGCACGCGCGGATTGAAGCTTGATTTGTGTTTTGACTTAAAACTTGAGCGCCATTTAGGCTTGCCCGGGTCATCATCATCGGCGTCTATAGTTGCCGGTTTTTTCTTGTCTTTTATTTTACGGCGCATTTGGGCGAGGACTTGCATTTGACGTGTGGAGAGGGCTTGGGCGAAACCGCCCAAAGACGGGTCGGCAAAAGCGCTGTCGTATTTCTCTAGGCGTTCATCGACCGAGGCGATAAATTCTTCCTCCCAGTCGGTGATTTCGCCGAGGGCTTCCAGTTCAGTTCTGGCTTTTTTGAGCTTGCGTTGGGCGTTGCGGGCGCGACGAATGCGCGCCTTTTGGTCTTTGCGTTTTTGTTTTTCGCTCTCGTCCATTAAATACGCCTACGGCCACTCCAAATAATACTAGTCGCCAATCGCATCCATATAAAGCTCTAGCAGGGCTTCTTGCTCGGCGCGCTCATGGGCTTCGATTTTTCTAAGCGCAATGGTTTTGCGCAATATTTTTGTATCAAAACCAAATGTCTTGCTTTCGGCATAAACCTCGCGAATATCCGCTGCCAGCTCGGTTTTTTCGGCCTCTAGCCGCTCGATACGGGCAATATATTGTTTCAGCTTTTCGCGGGTGGCGTCGCCCATAGACTCGGCGCGGTGTTCATCAGTAATCATGTTGGTCTCCAAAAGTTTTTTCCAACTTATGAAGCCGGGCGATTAAGTGCAAGCCTTATGGGCAGGCACAATAAAATATTGTTGTGGATGAAAATACATCTATAGTCAAAAATTCGAATAGACATAAGGACTTAAAATGAGAAAATTTCTGAAAATATTACGTTGGTTTTTGGTGCTTGTGCTTATTGGCGCCGGGGTTTTCTTCTTTAAAATTCTGCCGGAAAAAGTTGATAGAGAAGCCAATGTGGTGTTCGCCCATAGCCCTTATAAAATATCGGATAAAGCCAAAGAATTACATGCAAGCCTTAGAGTGGCAGACTTGCATGCGGATACCTTGCTTTGGAAACGCAACCCGGCCAAACGCCAATCGCGCGGCCAAACCGATATGCCCAGATTTCGCGACGGCGGTGTGGCTGTACAAGTTTTTGCTACGGTGACATTTGTACCCGGCGGCATGAACGAGACCGCTAATAAAATGGAAAACGACCGTCTCCCATTGCTTATGATGGCTCAAGCTTGGCCGCCGCGCACATGGGGCCTCTTTGGGGGATCTATTTTTGAACGCGCCATGTATCAGTCGGAACGCCTGCATAAAGTCGAGAGAAAATCGGACGGGAATTTTGTCATTGCCCGGACAAAATCCGACCTGCGTGATGCCTTGAAACTCCGCACACTGAACCAGGACATTTTAGTTGGGATATTGGCCACCGAGGGGGCGCACCCGCTTGAGGGCGATCTGGAAAACCTTGATAAGCTCTATGATGCGGGTTTTCGCATGATCGGCTTACAGCATTTCTTTGACAACAAACTCGGCGGCTCCCTGCACGGCGTGTCCAAATCCGGCCTGACTCCGTTCGGCAAAGATGTGGTGCGCAAAATCGTCGATAAGAACATGATGCTCGATGTGGCGCATTCGTCCGTAAAAACTGTCGAAGACGTATTGGCCATTACAGACGCGCCCATGGTGGTGTCTCATACGGGCATTCTCAGCGCTTGTAACCACCCCAAGCGCAATATCCCCGACCGCTTGATGCAAAAAATAACCCAGCGCGGCGGGCTGATCGGGGTTGGCTATTGGGAAATGGCCGTCTGCGACACTACACCGGACGGGATAGCAAAAATGCTAATCCACGGTGCCGACAAATTCGGTGTTGACCATATTGCTCTTGGTTCTGATTTCGACGGTGCGGTCAAGACCGCTTTCGACACATCAGAACTTGCGGTTCTAACGGACGCTCTGTTGCGCCAAGGCATGAGCGCAGCCGACATCCGCAAAGTCATGGGCGAGAACCAGATCAATTATTTCTTGAAACATTTGCCGGATGAGTGAAAATAAATGGGTTGTCTATATCGTCCGGTGTGCTGACGGTACATTGTACACGGGTATCACCAACGGTTTGGACAAACGCTTACAAGCCCATAATGCGGGATTGGGGGCGAAATACACCAAAAGCCGCGGGCCGATTGAATTGGTATATTCGGAAATGGCGGCTGACAGAAGTGCTGCGTCCAAGCGCGAATATGCGGTTAAGAAATTGAGCCGGGCGCAAAAACTGGATTTGATTGCCAAGTAAGTTCTCGGAAGAATTTGCACGATCTACTGCCGCAATACATATCGCATATGAAGGTATTTTCAGGAAATGGTCATTGTTGCATAATATCCCCTCACCCGCAGTTCGCAAGAGCGAACGCGGCCTCTCCCCAAGGAGAGGAAAGAAAATCAGAAAGTTTCTTAAAAAAGAGCTGCTAAAAAATCATGTTTAACAGCAAAATAAGAGGTTTATCATTTTTGCCTCTCCTTGGGGAGAGGCCGCGTGAGCGTAGCGAACTTGCGGGTGAGGGGAAATAATGCAAGGATATTGTAGCCATTTGCAATTGCCCTAGGGAAGGATAGCTAAAGTGCCTTGCCTTTGGCGCTTTCGCGCAGATGCTCAACCCGTTCTTTTATCTGCTTATGCTGCGGGTAAATTTTGTTAGCTTCTTCGTAAACCTCAAACGCATCATCGGGGCGTTCCAGGGTTTCCAATATATTGCCCAGCGTCCACAGGGCGTAGAAATGGCGCGGTTCTAGGATGAGCGCCTGTGTGGTATCAGACACGGCCCGGCTTAGATCTTTTTCGTCGGCAGCCAAGCGCCCCGAACGTGACCACCCCTCTGCGTAGTCTGGCTGGAGCCGCAGCACATGATCATACATACGCCGGGCTAATTTGTTGTCGCCCCGGTTTTGCGCCGCTATACCCCGGTGCAAGAGAAAATCAACAGAGGCACTACCGGATTGTAGAAACACCGCCCAAACTTCTTCGGCGACCAATTTGGCTTCTTCCTCATCGGGTGCGGCTTTTAATGTGGCGAACAGGTCTTTTAGCATTACCGCACGATCTTGTTCAGAGCGCACAGTCAGGTCTTTGCCGCCCTTGGGGGCTTCGGAAGCAGTCTCGTCTGTTTTAAGTTTTTCTTTGGGCGCAGGCGCAGGTGGTGGCAAGTCTGCCTCTTGGGCATAGGCAAATCCCGCACCAAAAACCATAAAGATAATAATGAGGAATAAGTGTTTCATGGACACAAATTTACCCTACGCGCAGGAAACTGCAAGGGTGGAGATGCATATATGAACAGATTGTCAGGTGGAGCTGAATTAGCCCGTGCCAGTCAGAGCTAACCTTGGCGCGCCTTGAAGCGGGGATTGGTTTTGTTGATGACGTAAAGACGACCTTTACGGCGCACAATCTTACAATCGCGGTGACGGTTTTTCAGGGACTTCAGTGATGAACGGACTTTCATGATCTTTACCTATGTATATACTTATTTACGCGGGCATTAGAATGCACATAAGCCCATTTGAATTTGAGGGCGGAACCTAGTGGCGGCCTTTGGCAGAGTCAAGCGGGTATTATGGATGTTTTTACAGTAAAAACCGTAAACTTTCTGGTCAAATCGGCATTGGGTTGATAGCTTAGCATATGATCAAATATATAACAGTCCTCTCCCTTGTCCTTTTAGCGCCCCTAGCGGCCTGTGCATCAGTACCAGCGACCTCGCAACCTGTGCCGCGCTTAAAGCCGGTAGCCGTTAAAACAGTGCCTACCAAACCCGCACAAATAAAGCCTGATGCCAGCCAGGTCGAGCGCTCTCAGGCCGAGCGCTTTACGGCCTGGAAACGGGATTTCATCAGCCGCGCCTTAGCCAAAGGCTATGACAGCAATTTGCTGCGTGCCACTATTGGCCAAGCCAAAATTAACCCCAAGGCCATTCTAAAGGATCAAACCCAGCCGGAATTTACCCGTGCCATTTGGGTCTATGTTGACGGGGTGATGTCGGACGCCCGCCAAAACGGCGGTCGCGCTAAGTTAGCCGAGCACGCCGCATTATTCGCGGATTTGGAAAGCCGCTACGGCGTCGACCGATATATCCTCACCGCTATTTGGGGTCTGGAATCGGCTTATGGGAAAATTCAAGGCACTGACAATATGATCAACAGCTTGTCCACCCTTGCCTTTGAGGGGCGGCGCTCTAAGTTCGGCGAACAGCAATTGTTCGGTATTTTAGACATTCTGGCGGCTGGCGATGTGCGCCAAGAACAACTCATCGGCTCGTGGGCCGGTGCCATGGGCATGACCCAATTTATCCCGACGACATTTCGCGATTACGCCGTCGATTATGACAATGACGGCAATAAAGATTTGTGGGGTAATACGGGAGACGCTTTGGCGTCTACCGCCTATTATCTCAAACGCTTTGGCTGGCGCGCTTCGGAGCCAGTCACAACCGAGGTCATATTGCCAAAGGATTTTGATTACGGCTTGGCCGATGGTAGCAAGCGCACGATCTCAAGCTGGTCTGCCATGGGTATTCGGGATATGAGCGGGCAAAATTGGTCAAATGACGCGCTGTTTTTAGAAGCCAAACTCCTAATCCCCGCTGGTGCAAATGGCCCAGTGTTTTTTACATTCAAGAATTTTGACGTTATCAAGAAATACAACAACTCGACGTCCTACGCCTTGGGTATCAATGTGCTGGCCGACACTTTGCAAGGCAAACCTGCGATCAAACGCGATTGGCCGCGCGCCGACAAGCCTTTGTCCCTGAGCCAAAAAAAGCAATTACAACAAGCCCTGACCGATCAAGGCTATAGCACAGGCGGTGTCGACGGTATGATTGGCCCCAATTCAAGACGCGCCATCCGCGCCTGGCAACGCGCAAATGCCGTCCCCGCAGACGCCTATGTCAATCAGGCTATGCTCAAAAGAATCATGGCGGGGCGTTAAGGTCGTTGTATTTTTAACACTATTTTCGTTAATTGTTGCATTTTTACCGCTTTTCACTTGCAAACACATAACCGTGCGCCTAACTACCGCACTCTAAACGCTCAACCTGAAACTAGAGGAGGATAATATGCGAACTTATATCACCAATATCACATCACTTTCTTCCTTTACCTATCAGGATATTTTATCATGGGCACTTCCATTGCAGGCCGTATAAACGGCCTAACCATTATTGCTGGCGTGCAGCCAGCACCAACTAAATACAATTTTATATCTTCTCATGACATCTCTTTTTACGGAGGTGCTTATGCGTGAAGACATGTTTAAAGTCATCGTCGAGCGGCCTCGCAGGGGGCGTAGCTGGGCGACCAAATCAAAACTCCGTTACGATAAATGCGAAGACCGCAAGCGCGTGTCCGGCCACCGTTTGGTCACCGAGCATTCAGGCAATGTCAAACACCTGAACGAGAACCTCGCACCCTTGAAACGATATTTGCACAAGCAGCTCGGGCGGCGCTGGGATGATGTTTTTAGCGATATTTGCCAGCGGCTTGATACCGGTAGCACCGTGAAAATGCATGTTCGCGAACATTTAGATGACTTCATATTGCGCAAAGTACGGTGCGGTAAAGACGGCGTCCTCATGGCCAGTGATAGCGGGCGCGGCGAGCAAAAAATCGTAGATTGCTGGGTCGAACTTTATGTAGACCCTCACGACAATGTCATCAAATTAACCCGCAATCTGTGCCGTAAGTCTGGCGTATTATTTGCCCGCAATCGCTGGAAAAGCACCGCCCGGAAGCGCGAAGATCCAAACCAGCCTATTGTGCGGGCCGCCGCGCTTGTCTGGCATGTGCAACTATCCAGCATTTGGTACGCATTCAAGCTATCCCAAACGCCAAAAGATAGCCGTGGGTGCGAAATCAGCAAGGTGGATTTGTTCATTGAATTGGAGAGCAACCAATGGCAAAATCACGAGCGCTGGCGCAAACCTTGGAAAGTCATTCGCAAAGCGCAATTATCGCGTAAGGACTTGAAAAAACACGGGCTGACCAATCTGTCTCCCTCTGCTAAGGAGGTGCAATATGTCTAATATTAAACCCGTAATGATCACATCAAACCAAAGCTGGATTGAAGGCGACGCCGTGCGCCAACTTGAAAACACCGCCAATCTACCCGGCATGGTGCGGGCGGTAGGCCTACCGGATTTACACCCCGGCAAAGGCATCCCTATTGGCGCGGCTTTCCTATCGGACGGCATTGTCTACCCACACCTTGTCGGCAATGATATTGGCTGCGGCATGGGTTTATGGCAGACAGATATGCGCCTATCCAAGTTCAAGCTGGATAAGTCGGTCAAGAGGCTTAAAGGCTTTGAAGACCCGTGGGACGGCGATAGGGCAGACGTTTTGGCACAGCACGGCCTGCCAGAAACCCTTAGCCCAAAGGCGCTGGGTACTATCGGGAGCGGCAATCATTTCGCCGAGTTCCAACGTGTTGAAACTGTTTCGGATGAGGCCGCATTTTCTGCATGTGGCCTAAATCAGAGGCAAATATTACTCTTGGTACATTCTGGTTCGCGCGGTCTCGGGCATGCCATTTTGGAAGCCCATATTAGGAAACATAGCGGTGCGGGACTAAAACAAAACAGCGCACACTTTAACGACTACATTACCAAACACGATCAAGCCGTAATCTGGGCCGTAGCCAACCGGAAAATTATTGCTGAACGGTTTATGACGGCATTGGGCGCGGGCGGTATATGCCTATTGGATATTTGCCATAATAGCGTTACCCAACACCAAGACAGATGGCTCCACCGCAAAGGCGCAGCCCCGTCCGACAAAGGTCTGGTGGTTATTCCCGGTTCGCGCGGTACACTTAGTTATATAGTGCGGCCACGGCTGGAGAATGCGGATTTGTCGTTATTCTCACTTGCACACGGGGCGGGACGCAAATGGAAACGCAGTGACGCCAAAGCTCGTTTATCGCGCCGATATTCCGTTGCTGATTTGACCAGAACCAAGCTTGGCGGGCGCGTAATATGCGAAGATAAAGCGCTGATCTACGAGGAAGCCCCCGAAGCTTATAAAGATGTGGCCGTGGTTATAGATGATTTGCAATGCGCAGGCTTGATAGATGTGATCGCGACCCTGCGTCCGCTAATCAGCTATAAGACGAGGCGGCGATGAGCGAAATGTTTTTAAACATCACCGCAGGCGGCGGGCCAAAAGAATGCCAATGGGTCGTGGTCAAACTGGCGCTGGCCTATTGCAAAGAAGCCAAGGTGGCCGGCCTGAAGGCAGAGATTTTATGGGAAGCGGAGGTTAAAAATACGGCAACGTCCCTACTCTTAAAAATCACAGGAGCGGGTGCCGAGAAATTTTCCAACGCCCGAATAGGCACGGTACGCTGGATTGGCCAAAGCCCGTTTCGTAAAAACCACAAACGTAAAAACTGGTATGTGGGCGTCTCGAAAGCTCCGGATATTGCAGACGTGCCAGAACTACACGAGCGGGATATAAAATACCAAACCCTGAAAGCATCCGGCCCCGGCGGTCAACATGTTAACAAAACCGAGTCCGCCGTGCGCGCCGTCCATATTCCAACGGGATTAACCGTTGTTGCTAGCGAGCAGCGCTCCCAGTTCGCCAATAAAAAACTCACGCGCATCAAATTGGCACTTTTGCTGGAAGCACAAACCGAAACAGCACAAAACCAAGCCAAAGACAAGCTATGGACAACCCATAAGTCTCTGGAACGCGGCAATGAAGTACGGGTTTATAAAGGCAAAAAATTCAAATAAACATTCTATAATAAAAATTTAATATTGCTTGCTTACTAGACACTAACTAGTTTTCTAGTTTTCTAGTTTTCTAGTTTTCTAGTTTAGTAGTGTAGTGGAGATTGCAACCTATCAATCCCTTATGGCTCGGCTGTAGCCTTGGCTACAGTATCAGGAATATTAAATGGCTTGGGTATAAACCAGCCGAAACGGAACTAAAGCTCGATCACTTTGATGCCTGTATCCACACCTGAAAATAGGCTCTGCAGGGCTTCAGGAGCGGATTCCAAGCCTTTGAATACGCGTTCCGTTGGCTTGATTTTGCCTTGTTTATACCAATCGGTTAACTCGGCTTCCGCGTCTGCGAACTGCTCGAAATAGTCCCAAACGAAAAACCCCTCCATACGAGCGCGTTTATAAATCAGGTTATAATAATGACGCGGCCCCGGCAGTGGTGGTTCGTGATATTCCGTCGAGATTAGGCCGCAAATTACGATACGTCCGCGCAGAGCCAGGTTTTTCAGCGCCGCATCCAGCGTCTCACCACCGACATTGTCGAAATAAACATCAACCCCGTTTGGACAATATTCTGCCAGTTTTTCGTAAATATCTTCGCTCTTGTAATCAATAGCATGGTCAACGCCGAGCTTTGATTTTATCCAGGCGCATTTATCCGGGCCGCCTGCAATGCCGACCACCGTACAGCCTTTAAACTTGGCGATTTGGGCGGCGATAGATCCAACCCCACCCGCGCAAGACGATACCAGAACCGTATCACCCTTCACAGGTTTTGCCACATCCAACAGACCGTAATAGGCGGCGAAACCGGACGCGCCGAGCGTTCCAAGGTGTAAATATAGCGGTTCGCTCGGTGCATGGATTTTTTGCAAGGTCTTAACAGGCATCCGCGTTTGGTCGCCGTCTTGTATGCTATAATCTTGCCAGCCAGTTGAACAAGCCACGACATCTCCGACTTTATAATCAGGATGATTGGATTTAAGCACCGGGCCGATACCGCGCCCGCGCATTAATTCACCAATATCCAAGGGTTCATGAAAACGCGAATCCGCGCCCATCAAATATGCCCGTTGCGCAGGCGATGTCCCTAGCGCCACCGTTTTCATAAGGAATTGCCCTACGCCCGGCTCCGGGATTGGTGCCGTAACCATATCAAACAAATCCAGAGAAATCGCTTCACCCTGCTTGATATTACGCTTGAGCCTAAGTTGTCGATTTTCGCCCATGCCTAGTATAAAAACCCGTCGCCCTCTGGCGCACTGTCAATAATTTGGTTGCCAGTTTCAATACCCAGAGCATAACGACCAATAGGCATCATACCAATTTCCCATTGTTGACTTTGGTGAGCCGTCAGGGCTTCCATATCGCGGTGGAAACGCTGTACGGGGTTGGTGTCGGAAAGCCCGCTGGCACCCATCATTTTAACGAGCCGCGTCACTGCTTGTGAGCATAATTTACCGACAAATACGCAATCGCGCTTCAAACGCACCAATTCATCTTTGTTGACACGCTCGTGCTTAGAGCCGCGTTCATGTAAGGTCTCGAACACCCGGTCAAACAGCATCTTGGCGGCTGCGATTTCCGCCGTACTTTCCGCGACCCGGGTTTGCACGGGTATTTGGTCTGCAACCTTTTCTCCAAACATAGCACCAAAACGCTTTTTGGTTATTTCCAAATAGGCATCCATAGCCCCCATTGCCGTCCCGATGATAGGCCCTAAAGGCACCGAGAAGAAATATTCCGGCATATAGGCTTGGTAGGAATAACAATTGTGAGCTTTGGCACCCTCTGCCGTACCGCTGTCAAATGTGCTGATGGGAATGGTCCGGTGTTCCGGAATAAACGCATCTTCGATTTTGATGTTCATTGAACCCGAACCGCGCAGCCCTGATACATACCAGTTATCCACTTGGCCAAAATCAGCTTCGGGCAGGGCGAAAAGGGTCATTTCGTATTCATCGCGCGTTGCAGATTTAGTCTGGCTACCGACGATTGCCCACTCTGAATGGGATAAGCCGGATGCAAATGACCACTCCCCGGTCAAACGATACCCACCCTCAACAACTTTTACTTCAACATTGCGCCCACCAGCAAAGGCCGTAGCGATCAATACATCCGGGTCTGCGAACATTTCTTTTTGCGCTTCCATGCCAAACCGCGCCGCCATCCATGTGTGTGACCCGACCACGCACTGTATCCATGCGGTCGATGTACAGCCCTTGGCAAGCTCCGTCGCGATATGGGCATGGGCGCCCCAATCCATCTCATAGCCGCCAAACATCTTGGGTTGATAATATTTCAGCAGACCAAGGCGGTGTAAGTCCGCCATAGTTTCCGGGAGCAATTCACGGCGACGTTCGGTGTCAAGGGCGCGCTCTTTCAAAATCGGAATCAAGCCGCGCGCGCGCTCTATCAATACATCTAATGTCACTTCGCTCATATTTTTCTCTCCCTAAATTCATTTTCTAAATCTACAGAGTTTCGCTGTTAAACCATTGCAGGCTTAAGGGTGCGACCATATAATGGTCACCAATAGCTGGCTAGGCATGGCACGGGCGCAGTTTGTTATATTGAGCATATGAGGCGTTCATTCGCAAAGTTACCGGATTAAACATGAGCAACGCAGATTTTGACAAAGCTGAATTTCGCAAAACTCTGGGGCAATTTGCCACGGGGGTCACCATCGTTACGACTTTGGATAAAGCCGGAGAAGCCGTCGGTGTAACCGCATCAAGCTTTAACAGCCTGTCTATGAAGCCGCCTATGATACTTTGGTCACTTGATAAATCCGCTTATAGCTTGCCAGCTTTTGAGCACACTAAACACTTCAATGTGCATGTGCTCGGTTCGGGCCAAGACGCATTGTCTAATTGCTTTGCCAAACCTGGCACTGATAAATTTGACGGCATCAAGACCAGTAAAGGCCTTGGCGGAGTGCCTATTTTACCGGAATACTCCGCCCTGTTTGAATGCAAAACCGCGCATCATTATGCAGGTGGCGATCATATAATAATCGTCGGCGAGGTTCTAAAGTTTAGCCGTAACAACACCACCCCCCTAGTTTTCCACGGTGGTCAGTATGCGGGAATTGGCAATTTGTTTTAAGCCTATTTACCCCAAATTTGCTTGAGGCGCTTGTCGCGGCGGCAGCCAGTTCTGTAATATTTATAGCGTATGGGGTTTTTCTTGTAATAGTCTTGGTGATAGGTTTCCGCCTTATAGAACGGCACGGCTTTGATTACGGGTGTGACCACTTTTTTCTTTAAACGGCCAGAAGCTTGCAGGGCTTTTTTTGATGCACGTGCCGTTTCTATTTGCTCTGGGTTGGCAAAAATTGCCGTTGCGTAGGACTGGCCACGGTCACAAAATTGTCCGCCGTCGTCTGTCGGATCTACGGTTGTCCAAAAATGTTCCAGCAGTTCGCCGTAGCTGACTTTGCCAGGATCGTAAATAATTTTAGCAACCTCGTAATGACCCGTCCCGCCGCCCACCACTTGTTTATAGGTCGGGTTTTTAACATGTCCGCCTGCATAGCCCGATACGGCTTCGATAACGCCGGGCAGTTTTTCAAAATCCGCTTCAACACACCAAAAACATCCGCCCGCAAATACGGCTTCGGCACGGTTCGCGGTTTCGGTTTGCTTTGCTTTGGCCAGTTCTTGTCCGCCGTCCTGGGAGACAGCAGTTCCACAAGCAACCAAAACCGCCGCGAAACCTACAAACAATGTTTTTTGTATATTTTTCATTTGGACTGGATAGTCGAACATATCTTCACAAGCCAGACACGTTTTTGCGAGATTGGCGCTCACATTTAGCGCTCGTGCGTAAAAGCGCTGAGATAGGCTTGCATCTTTTGCTGGATACGCAGGCGTTTAACCGTGTCCAAAATGATACCGCAGGTCAGGGAAAGCGCCGCACCCAAAGCTAAAAATGCCGATAAGAAAGCCGTAGGAAATCTATCAACTTCCCCGGTTTCAAAATATTCGAACACAACGGGCAGGCCAATGGCCAAGCTCATCAAGCTGATAACCAACGCGCCCAATAAAAAGAACCGCATGGGTTGCTGATCCCGGTATAATTTTCCCATCAACCAGGCTATGCGTGCCCCGTCTCCGAATGTAGACAATTTACTCTCGCCGCCGATACGGTCAAAAAACGGCACCGGGACTTCGGCGAACGGTAAGCGCAGCTCCAGACAATGAATGGTCATTTCGGCTTCGATCTCAAATTTATCCGACATCATGGGGAATGACCTGACAAAACGCTTGGAGAAAATTCTATAACCGGAAAAAATGTCGGTGAAGTGCCGACCAAAGGCTGCGCCCATGACCCAGGTAAACACCTTATTGCCGAATGCATGGCCGGGGCGGTATTTTTCGTCCCCCGATGCCCGTGCCGCTACAATCATATCCAGCTTCTCGTCAACCAATTTCTCGACCAATCCGGGCGCTGCCGACGCATCATAGGAACCGTCCGCATCGCACATGATGTAGATGTCCGCGTCTATTTCCCGGAACAAACGCCGCATAGCATTCCCCTTGCCGGGCAAGGCTTGATGCCAAACTTCTGCGCCTGCCGCCCGCGCCACTTCGGCGGTTTTGTCCTTGGAATTATTATCGCAAACTATGATACGGGCATGAGGCAAAGATTTGGCAAAACCCTCTATGACATGGGCTAGCCCTTCTTCTTC
>JAKIUV010000057.1 GCA_021647375.1 Robiginitomaculum sp. | reverse complement strand
TTTAGTAATTTTTTATAGATTGCCTCTGATTTTTCATCCTCTCCTTGGGGAGAGGCCGCGTGAGCGTAGCGAACTGCGGGTGAGGGGAAACAATGCCCGGATGTTTCGTTCATATGCAATTGCCCTGCGTAAAGAGCGGAGGATGAAAGAAACCTAAAAATAACGCAGTCCCATTTTACGGCCTAGCCAGTCTATCATATGCTTGTTTATGGCGTCCGGCTGTTCCCACATGGCCCAATGGCCGCAATCGGGGACGGTGACACGCTCTAAATCCATAATCATATCGACCATGGGTTCGGTGTGTTCTGGTGGCAGGAATAAATCGTCTGCTGTACTGATCATCAGACTGGGCTGGGTTATATCATTGCTGAGTTTTTTGTCGTGGTGCCAATTATGGGTGGTGTTGCGGTAAAGATTGACACCGCCGTGAAAGCCCGAATGGGTGAAAGCACCCGCGTAAACCTCTAGGTCTTCATCGCTCATCACTTGACCGGGCAAGGCCGGTGCGCCTGCGGCCAAATAGGCTTTATATTGTTCGACCAAATAAAAATGTTCTGAGGTGAGAACCGTACCTGGCGGCGTTTTGCGGAACAGCATTTTAAACACGGCGAGCGGGTCTTGTTCAAAAACCCCCTCCGCAACGCCCTCTTCCTGAAACGCGACAAAATAATGCTTATCCCCATGGCGGCGCTTGAAAATTTCTATAGGATCGGCGGGCGGTTGCTTCATATGGGGCGTACAAACCGAAATCACGCCGCGCACCCGGTTTTCCAACATCCGTGCCGCGTGCCAAACGATAATCCCGCCCCAATCATGACCGCACAAAACCACTTCGCGAATACCCAGCGCCCCCAAAACGCCCTCTATATCCCCGACCAGTTTTTCGATAGTGTAAGCGCTAACATCCCCCGGCGCCTCCGAATGACCAAAGCCGCGCACATCCATAGCAATTGCCCGGTAGCCCGCATCCGCTAATGGCTGTATTTGATGTTTCCACGAATAGGCGATCTCCGGCCAGCCATGGATCAAAAGCACAGGCGGGGCGTCTTTTGCACCCCGTTCATAGGTAGCGATTCTCACCTCGCCTGCATCGACGATTTTCGGCCTTGGAAATCCCATAACAATCCTTTTTGCGCTAAACTGTCCCATATCCGCCACAAATGGAAGAATTTCCTGTATTTTTACACGATTTTCCCTAGACGCCTAGCATTTGCTCGGCTACATACCCGCCACATCAGAAATTACAGGCTCGCCTACGCAATTGCGTATGCTAGCGTTTTACTAGAAAGCAGACGAATATATGGTTGAAATTTACGTGCGCCAGAACAATGTGGATCAAGCACTCCGGGCGCTTAAAAAGAAGTTGCAAAACGAAGGCGTTTTGCGCGAAATGAAAGCTCGTAAACACTACGAAAAACCATCTGAAAAACGTGTGCGCGAAAAGGCTGAAGCCGTTCGCCGTGTTCGCAAATTAGCCCGCAAACGCGCCCAACTTGAAGGCTTGCTCCCCATGAAAAAGAAGAAAAAGCGCTACTAGGCTCTTTCACTTCTTTATACCCTGAAACAAGCAGGCAAGCCCCAGAGCAATACAGGGTTTGCCTTTTGCATATGGGTATATGCCCGTCAGAGTGCCAAAGCCATATATTTTGAACAAGCCGACGGCGCATCCGCATAGTTTTCTATGTCCACAAACCCCATATTTTTATAAAGCTTAACCGCATGCTCCATGACGGGTTCGGTCGACAGCACGAGGCGTTGATACCCACTGTCCTTGGCATAGTCTTTTGCGGCTTCACTAAGCTTGCGGCCCAAAGCGTGACCGCGCCCTTTGGGGCGGCAATAGAGACGCACTAATTCGCAGTCCTGCTCGTTAACGCGAATGAGACCACAAGCCGCAACTGGCGCACCGTCCAAATTCGCCAAAAATAACGCCGCATAGCCCGCTGGAAAATCCTGCATATCCGCTTGGCTATCGGCACAACCCACAGATTTGCCAAAATCAGAGTTTAAGATTTCCAGGTATTCAACAAACAAAGCTTGCGCTGCGGCGGTTTCCGCGCGGGTGCGGACTTGTATCATCAATATTTGTTTCAATGTATATTTAGCCTTCTACTTCCACCTTGACCCAAGCCCGGATAAAAACAACAAAACGGCGAAATTAATGGGTCTATGCTCTACTTAAACACCAACCGCCAATTGTAAGCGCTCTATTAGAGCGGCATTGACGCGCCCAGTCTCTGGTAGCCCATTGGCTCGTTCAAATCTGATGATAGCATTACGGGTATTGGGGCCAAGAGCGCCGTCGGGCGGGCCAATCGAATATCCGAGAGATGCGAGCATTCGTTGGGCGCCTTTGACTGTAGGGTTGGTCATAGGTGCGCGCCTAGCTTCTTTTTCGGCCATCCACGGGAGGTTTTTGAAGATACCGTTCGCGGCATTATTAACCGGACGAGGCGCAAACGCTTTGACGCGGGCTTTGGCTTTGGCTAGACTTTCCTCAGAAAGTTCGCGAGCAACGGCTTCACTGCGCTGGATAGCTATCTCGTCTCCTTGGCTCCCTGCGATTGAATACCATATATAGGCGTCTTCCAGACTAAGGGGTACACCGGAGCCACCCTGATATAGCACTGCGAGATTAAATTGGGAATCCAGTACACCGCGCTCAGCCGCCATAGAAAACCATTTGACGGCTTGTTGTAAATCAGGTGAAGCACCATCCGCTCCCGTCGCATAATAATGCCCCAGATCGTGCATGGCGATGCGGTTGTCGGCTTTGGCGGCGCGCGTCAATAGATCCTTGGCCGTTTTGCCGTTGACCTTCACACCAATACCCGCTTCATATAATTTCGCCAGTCGGTATTGTGCTGCGGCTTGGCCTTGATTGGCCGCAAGGCGTATCAAACGAACCGCATCTGCTTCGCGTCCGGCTTCTAAATGTGATAAACCAAGCTGGAATTGGGCAATGGCATTACCGTTGACCGCCGCTGCCTCCAATGTTTGCTTTTGCGCACTATTCTCTTCGTTGCCGTTATTGCCAAGATCAGGGGCGGACATACCCTGGGAATAATCGCCAACCGGTTCAACGCTTTCAAATGTTTGTTCACCCATTTTCTCGCCAGCTTGTTCACTTGTGCTAAGCGCGTCAAATTCCCCAGAAACTTCAACTGAAGCCAGAGATTTCTTGGTCGCCATTTGTGTGCTAACTGGTTTATCCGTGTCGTTACCAAGTATTTTTGGCGCAAATGTTTTATAAGCAAAGAGCGCAACAACTGCGACACCGCCATAAAGTGCGACCTTGCGGATCATGCCGTGATCACCACCCTCACCGGAACCGCCTTTATTTTTTTTTGGTTTCTTGGCTTTGCCTTTCTTGTTTTTCGCTGGCTTGGCATCTGGGTTTCCGCCTGGTCGCACGCTCTCCATACTGGGTTCTAGCGTCTGAATTTCCGGTACCGCAGCCGTATTCGGCATAGGCGGCAAACCAGCATCGGGCATAGGCGGAAAATTTGCTGCGGGCATAGGCGGAGGGGTGGCCTGATCATGTACAGGTAATTCTGAATATACTGGCGCTTCCGGCGCTGTATTTGTGCCACGCGACTGTGCATAAACTTGCGGGCCATTATCTACCACAGCCAATGGCGGCGGCACAGTCTCTTGTGCCTGTGTATCCACTTGTATCTGCGTGTCTGTTTGGCCCTCAATTTGCGCTGACGGCGCATAGGCGCGCGGTGAGAAAACTTCTGGGTTTTGTCCGCCCGAAGCGGTGGCGACAGCCGATGCTACATATTCGACAGGTGCAAAGGGTTGCGGAGCCTCAGAAATTTCCGGAACAACTTCTGGCACAATTTCCGGAACAATTTCTGGCACAAATGCCGACGGTGACCCTGCATGTGTATTCTGTTGCATATCAACTAATTCAAGTGCGGCAAAGGCATCACCCGTCTGTTTGTCTACTAAAACTTCGCTTTGTGAATTTGGCAAGGCAGTTTCGGCAGCTATTGCTGAGATAACAGGTTCTGCCACCCTGTCATACAAACCCACATTACTCTCAAGGGCTTCCATGCGTATGTTTAGCTTTGTAATACCGCGCTCAAAGGTTGGCAATTGATTGCGCTGTTCATCTTCAATGGCTTCTATACGCCGCGCTATTTCGTGCTTATGTTCTTCGTAATCCTGTTGACGCGTCAGAGCCTGTTCAGCGAGTTCACCGCGTAAGGTTTGGGTTTTTTTCGTCAAGTCTTCGGAAACACTAACAACTTTCTCGCCTATAGTGACGATCGCTGCAGCACTATCTTTCTCGATGGTATCCATGCGCTCATTTAACAGAGCTTCGCCCTTTTCACGTTGGCGTTGTTCTCGCCCCATGCGCTCATCAACCGCCGTCGCTAAACGGGCGATATGGGTGTTGATAGCATTAATAGCTTCGGCCTGGTTTTGCTCAGCAGAGGTTAAACGTTGATTGGCTTTGGTCAAGGCACCCGACAGAGTTTCCAAACGAGGGTCGCTTAGCACAATTTTTAAGTCGTGAGCAACATCCTTGCGGGTCTGCTCGATCATGCCCGTCAAGCGGTCGGAAAGCTCTTCAATATGCCCCGTAAGCGCGGTGGTGTGATTATTACCGTCCAGAACTTCGTAAGATGTTTTAAGGGCGCGCACCGAATTACGGGTCAGACTATTGGCACGTTTCAAACGTTTTTCAATATCGTCCACATGGGCGCGAAGTTTGGCCAGAGTATCGCGATCAGCTGTACGCGGCTTGGCGTTTGCAGATGCTAGGACTTTTGAGGAAGCCCGTTTTGCAACAGATTTCTTTTCTGGCCTTTTTGCCGCTGGCTTTGCCCGTGATTTTGCCTGCGATTTTGAACGTGTAACCATTTACATTTGTCCCTATAGCGTCAGTGCTCCACAGGTACACCCCCATGTAAAGCAAATCAGTAAGTACAATGAGTGCGTTAATTATGGTTAAAATGGTGTTAACAAATCTTCTAGATGTTAAGGTTTGCTTGAGATTTGAAGCAATTATTCTCCCAAAAAATACCCCGGCGCTGTTTTTTGCAGATTTTTCTCCAAACGATTGATTTTGAGATCAATGGAATCCGCAGTTGGGATGCCTGCACGCAGGGCATCATATAAATCCCAGGATTGCTCAAACGCGCCTTTTGCTGCCAATACTTGCGCTAAACCTACATATGTATTGGGGTCATATGGGTCTTTGGCCAAGGCAGTTTGCAATAAGGTTTCCGCGTTCATGTCGCTGAAACCAGCTGATACGGCTTGTGCAGACTTCATGTGCGCCCGCGCCATAGCCGCCGTTCGGACAATAAATGCAGGCGTTTCTTTTTTGCCCAAATAAGGCGTTATGGATTTTATGGCTTCGGCTTTTAGCCCTGGTCGACCAACGGAATTCACCGCTGTTAAATAGTTTTGAATACGCTTCGGAAATGTGTTTTTGTGGCTTTCCTCGATCATGGTAACTTTTTTACATATGGACATATCCGCAGGGTTTTTACATCCGCCTGAATATGCGATATACTTTTGCCCGACGAGCCAGGCTTGCCAATATTGTTCTGCGTTCAACTTTTGCATGAAATCCCGCGTCATGTCTGCAACCGATTGAATGCCGCCAAGTGCGCGGTTGTTGACCGCCTCGCCTATCAAGAATGCCAATGGGGAAACTTGTTTAATTTGGGCAATGCCAATTGCATTTGCAGGCAAAGGAAAGCCCTTTTCTACGTCCGTGCGCTCCGCCAAAGTCCAGACCTGTTTTTGCCCCTTGGGCGCGGTCGGCCCGTAGGATAGCATTTCAAATTGAACGGGCGGAGCATCATATGCATAAAGAGCCTGCAACACCAATGGATGCAGTGGCCATTTATGATGCGCAAAAGCCAGCAGCGCGTTTTTAGAGCCGTTATCCAAATAGGCATCGTCAGAAAACTCTGCGCGAAAAACAACCTCCCCACCACGTTCAATCTTGAGGGATTTACCGGTTTTCTCTAACGCTAGACCAGCATCCAATTTGCCTGCTGCCCAACTCATAGCACTTTCCACCCAAAATGCATCGAGAGATATACCGCCGCCCATATCCAGCTTCTGTAGGCGTCCATTTTTGGTCGCACCCCGTACCGCAGCAATATCGCGGTACGCCTTGGCATAGAGAGATTTGTTTTCAAACAAATGCCGGCCAGTTGTCTTGCCGTCCATACCGTATTCAGGTTTTACAACCAAAATTCGGTTCAGCTTGAAATCATAAATAGTCGTTTTCTTGGCGGCTTCCATAGCCACGAAATCTGCCCCTATAATGAGCTTAATGTTTTGCGGCGCCGCAGTATTTCGACTAAAACCAGCACCCGCAGCCGAGCCACTTTCGACTTTATAACTTAAGATGGTTTGCAAATTTTCTTTGCCGCCGCGCAGGTTAAGATAATCCTTAGCACTTAAGTAAAATGGCGCAATTTTAGGCGAGGTTGTTTTTGGCTCAGGGGTTTTTGGTATAGTGGTTTTTAATATTTTCAGCCTAGGCTCGCTGGCAATTTCCGCAGCGGTTTTCCCCGTAACAAGTGACTTGGTATCAGGTATTTTCGGGACATCTTGTTTGAATAAATTCTTAATATAATCACTGGCAGATGCTGGCTTATCCGCATCGGCTTCACCACCTTTTGTAATGATTTTTGTTGCGCTTGTCACAGGTAAGTCCGCAGGCTTCACTATTGGTAACCCACCTAGCCCCAAATCATGGATAATATGCTCCCGTGGCGTCATATCCCGCTGAGCATCTTGGGCAATTGCAGGAACTGCAAACAGAGCGGCCAAGAGGGTAATGTTCAGAACAAAAATTATGGACGAAAGGCGGAAGTTTTTCATATTCAGGCTTTTGTGCGCCCTAGCTTTCAGCGTCAAGCGAGTTCTACATCATATTTACGCTTGACGTTAACGTTAACGTTAATTAAAAGCAAGCATGCATTCAAATCTAGCTACAGATTCTGCGCCTGAAAAACCTGCCCATCACGACAGTTGGAGCATTGCCGACACAGCATTGCATTTTGAAATCACCACGCGTGCGCTTCGATTTTATGAAGATAAAGGCCTAGTTAAGCCACATAGATTGGCTGGTCGCCGGGTGTTCAATATTGATGACCGCGCCCGGCTTGAGAAAATTTTGCGCGCGAAACGTATCGGGTTTTCTCTGGAAGACATCAAACAGTTTCTCGATATAACAGACGGTGATGTCACCGACCAAGAAGAATTGTTGCGCCGCAAGACAAGCTTCGAAGCAGTGATCACACGCTTGCGCAACAAACGCAAAGACATCGAAATTATCGCCAAGGACATGCAAGATTTGTGTACCATCATCGACAATTACATAGAAAATGCACCCCAAGACGGTAAGCGCGGCGTATTTGAATTTGCAGATGCTTATGATGCCAAATTTCGCGCCCATTTAGATGAAGATTTTATACCAGTATAACCAAATAACAAAAGAGGGAGACTACCATGCCTACATATAAAGCACCCACACGGGATCAGAAATTTTTACTACACGAAGTGCTGGAACTATCGCGCTTCTCGGAGCTTGAAAGCTTTCAAGATGCCGATCCGGAAATGATTGATGCTATCCTAGAAGAAAGCGCCAAATTCGCCGAAGAAGTCCTGACCCCGCTGAACCGCGTCGGCGACGAGCACGGCTGTATCCGCAACGACGACGGGAGTGTCACCACACCGCCAGGCTTCCACGAAGCCTTTGACCAATTGCGCCAAAACGGTTGGATGGGGCTGTCTGCAGACACCAAATATGGCGGCCAAGGCTTGCCGGGTGTTCTCGGGCTTGCTTGCGGAGAAATGACCAGCTCCGCCAATATGTCCTTTGGCATGTATCCCGGCCTGACGGGCGGTGCGTCCAAAGCCATCTCCATTGGTGGTAGCGACGAACAGAAAGATTTCTATCTGCCGAAAATGTATACGGGCGAATGGACGGGCACGATGAATTTGACCGAAAGCCATTGCGGTACAGACTTGGGTATGCTGAAAACCAAAGCGGTTCCCCAAAAAGACGGCACTTATAAAATTACTGGCGAGAAAATATTTATCTCTGCGGGCGAGCACGGCATGTCTGACAACATCATTCATTTGGTCTTGGCACGCATTGAAGGCGGCCCCGAGGGCGTTAAGGGTATTTCGCTGTTTATCGTGCCAAAACTAAAGGTCAGCAAAGACGGAAGTGTTGGGGACAATAACGGCGTTACGTGCGGTTCTATCGAACACAAAATGGGCATTCACGGTAATTCGACCTGCGTCATGGTATTTGAAGATTCTGTCGGTGAGCTTATTGGCGAAGCCCATAAAGGCCTCAAGGTTATGTTCGTAATGATGAACGAAGCCCGGCTCGGCGTTGGCATGCAAGGCCTATGTCAAAGCGAAGTGTCTTACCAAAACGCAGCGATTTACGCCAATGACCGCATCCAAGGCCGCTCATTGACGGGCGCGAAAAATGAAAACGGCCCGGCGGATCCCATCATTGTCCACCCCGATGTGCGCCGCATGCTCATGGATAGCCGCGCGTTTAACGAAGGTGCGCGGGCGTTTATTTACTGGCTAGCATTACAAGAAGACCTAGAGAAAGTATCCCCAGACGAGAAAGTGCGCGAGCGCGCCGATGATTATCTCGGCCTGATGACACCTGTGATTAAAGGCTATATCACCGACATTGGTTTTAACAATTGCGTCAATGCCCAGCAAATTTACGGCGGCCACGGCTATATCGAAGAATGGGGCATGAGCCAATTCGTTCGTGATGCTAGAATTGCGCAGATTTATGAAGGCGCTAATGGCATTCAAGCCCTCGACCTTGTAGGTCGCAAGCTAGCCCGTAATGGTGGCCGCGCCCTGATGAATATTTCAGCCGAGATTGATGCTTATATCAAAGAGAACGAAGGCAATGAAGACTTGAAACCGTTTATGGACGGCTTAGGTGACGCCAAAGCTAAATTGCAAACAGGCACAATGTGGCTGATGCAAAACGGCATGAGCAATCCTGATAATGCAGGCGCTGGCTCGGTCGATTATATGCATATGATGGGCATTGCCATGCTGACATATATGTGGGCGCGCATGGCCAAAACGGCACAGGCCGCCATTGACGCAGGCAGTGACGATCCGTTTTATGCTGACAAATTGATCACGGGCAAATATTTCATCGCCCGCATTCTACCCAATATGGACTCCCATCTCGCCAAATTGCAAACGGGTGCAGAGCCTGTCATGGCGCTGGCAGCGGATCGTTTTTAGGAGAATATGAATGTCCTATAATCTCGGCACAAAGCGGCCCGCATGGCGCGAGGAAGAAGAATTTGTCTTGTTCGCTGATGCGGCCAATGCCTTCGTAGCGGACACTTGCGTTCCCCATATTGAAAAATGGGAAAAGCAAGGCGTGGTTGACCGGGATGTCTGGATGAAGGCGGGCGAGTTTGGCCTGCTGGTTCCGGACTGCGCCGAGGAATACGGCGGCGTAGGTGGTGATTTTCGCCATGATGCTATCGTTGTTGATGCCATTCACGGCCAAGGCGTTGATAGTTGGGGCGCGGTTTTGCACAATTCTATTGTCGCGCCTTATCTCAAAAACTTTGCTTCCGAAGACCAGAAAAAAGAATGGTATCCGAAATTTATCTCGGGCGAATATGTCTCCGCCATCGCCATGACCGAACCGGGCGCTGGCTCTGACCTCCAGGGCATGAAAACCACGGCGCTCAAGCAGGGTAATCATTATGTGCTGAACGGTTCCAAGACTTTTATCACAAACGGCGGCACGGCCAATTTCATCATTGTTTGTGCTAAGACAGACCCGAGCGAAGGCGCTAAAGGTATCTCATTGTTCGCAGTAGAAACTGACGGGCTAGACGGGTTTAGTCGCGGTGAGAAACTCGATAAAGTTGGCCTAAAAGGCCAAGACACTTGCGAGCTGTTCTTCGACGATATGAAAATACCGGCCTCGGCACTTATTGGTACAGAAGAAGGCAAGGGTTTCTATCAACTTATGGAAAAGCTACCCCAAGAACGTCTCATCGTCGCCCTGCAAGCTATGGCCATGATCGAAACTATTTTGGGCCAAACCATTGATTATGTGCGCGAGCGCAAAGCCTTCGGTAAAAGCATAATGGATTTTCAAAACACCAAGTTTAAACTGGCTGAATGTAAATCCGAGGCCGTTATGGCGCAAATTTTCTGCGACCACTGCACGGACGAATTGGTCGCAGGCCGCCTAACCACTGAAATGGCATCAATGGCCAAATACTTGCTCTCGGACCTACAATGCAAAATCGTAGACGAATGCGTGCAACTCCACGGCGGCTACGGCTACATGAATGAATACCCCGTAGCCCGTGCATGGCGCGACTCCCGCGTCCAACGCATTTACGGCGGCACCAATGAGATTATGAAACTGGTTATCGCGAGGGGTTTGTAAATTCCATCCTCACCCCATTTATGGGGGAGGTGCCCCTTCTTAGGGGCGGAGGGGGAATAATTTCAAAATGGAGAAACGACTTAAGGATATGAACTGAATGGGCGAAATAGATTAGGCAATAACTGAATGCATAGATTAGACGAAAGATATTCCCCCTCCGCCTGCAAGAGCAGGCACCTCCCCCGCAGGCGGGGTGAGGATGACTAAGGAATAACATATGAGAAGGAAGAACAGGAAAGCACGGAAATATGCTAAAGGAATGCGCAAGGACATGCCTGTTGCCGAAGTTATTCTTTGGCAATATTTGCGCCGAAAACTTATGCGCGGATATGCGTTTCGCAGGCAACACCCGATCGGGCCTTTTATCACCGACTTCGCTTGTATCAACGCGAATTTAATTGTCGAAATAGACGGCGGCACACACGGCGAACAAGACGAAAGAGATTATGACAAAAGACGGACACATTATTTGGAACAGCAAGGATGGACAGTAATACGATTTGAAAACGAAGATATTTATGAGGGATTGCCTGACGTTCTGGATACCATTGATAGGTATTTGCCAGAGTGAAAATGGTTTGCGAATTTTCCCCTCACCCCGCCTGCGGGGGAGGTGCCCCTTCTTAGGGGTGGAGGGGGAATAATCTCTAAATTGAAAAAGAATATAAGGATATGAACTGAATGGGCTAAACAAGTTAGGCAATAACTGAATGCATAGATTAGACGAAAGATATTCCCCCTCCGCCCTCCAAGAGGAGGGCACCTCCCCCATAAATGGGGTGAGGATAAAATTGAAGATAAGAAAAAGGAACTAAAGACATGACAACAGCTTACATATATGACGCTATCCGCACGCCGCGCGGTAAGGGTAAAAAGAACGGATCATTGCACGAGATTACGGCGCTGTCGCTGGCGACGCAGCAGCTTGAGGCTCTGCGTAATCGCAACGACCTCGACACATCCAAAGTTGATGATGTCATTCTTGGTTGTGTGCATCAAGTTAAAGGCCAAGGCGCGGATATTGCCCGCTCTGCTGTTATCACGGCGAATTGGGGCGAGACGTGCGCGGGATTATCCATCAACCGTTTTTGTGCGTCCGGCCTTGAGGCCGTCAATATTGCGGCGGCCAAGGTTATGTCCGGCATGTCTGATATGGTTGTCGGCGGCGGAGTTGAGAGCTTGTCGCGCATCCCGATGGGCAGCGACGGCGGCGCTATGGGCGTTGATCCCAATATCGCCTTTGACCACCACATTATTCCCCAAGGGGTTTCGGCGGATTTGATCGCGACTAAATACGGGTTTAGCCGCGACGATTGTGATGCTTATGCGGTCGAGAGCCAAAAGCGCTCTGCCACATCATGGGAAGAAGGCCGGTTCGCCAAGTCTATCGTGCCCGTGAAAGACCAAATGGGTGTCAATATTTTAGAAAAAGACGAGCATATGCGCCCCGGTACGGACATGCAGAGCCTAGGCTCACTCAACCCGAGCTTCGCCGCTATGGGCCAAATGATGCCGGGTTTTGATTTTGTTGCCTTGCAAAAATACCCCGAAATAGAAACCATCACTCACGTTCATCATGCGGGAAATTCATCCGGTATTGTTGACGGGGCTTCTGTGGTTCTGGTCGGTAATGAACAAGCGGGTAAAGATCAAGGTTTAAAACCACGCGCAGTTATTCGAAGCTTCGCAGAAATAGGCAGTGAGCCAACTATCATGTTGACCGGGCCAGAATTTGTCGCCCGCAAAGCCCTTGCCAAAGCTGGTATGGAAGCGTCTGATATTGACCTTTGGGAGATTAACGAAGCCTTCGCCTCCGTTGTCCTGCGCGCCATGCAAGCCTTGGACATTGACCACGATGTCATGAATGTCAACGGCGGCGCTATTGCTATGGGGCATCCGCTCGGCGCAACGGGCGCCATGATTATCGGCACTATGGTCGATGAGTTGGAACGCGCCAACAAAAGCACCGCCCTGATCACATTATGTGTAGGCGGCGGTATGGGCAGCGCAATTATTATTGAGAGAGTATAAGAGAAGAATATGAAGACCATACGAATATCAATAATTATTGCACTGACTAGCCTTATCTGTTCTTCTTGCTCAAGCGAAAGTGGAAAAGAAACTAAAACTGATGCGGCATTATACCCTGCCGCGTGGAGTGACAATCTTACTACAGACATGAAATCCATAGCAATCACCTTGAGTAAAAACCATATATCTGGCTGCGGAGAGTTTTATTATAAAAAGAGGCTAAACCGTTCTAGCGAATTTCTCGTTGCTTGCACACGAACAGAAGGCATCTGGAAACATTACTTAGTATGGCCAAAAATAAATGAAGTTACTGGCCCAATGGCACTTGATGGCACAATTACCCCACCCAGATAAATAATAAGAAAGACAAATAAAATGAAACATTTTAAACTTGATATCGACAAAGACGGCATTGCGCTAATTACATTTGATAGCCCAGAGCGCAGCATGAATGTGCTGTCCCAAGACGTGATTACGGAAATCGGCGAATGGGTTAGCAAAATCACCGACGATGAAAGCATCAAAGGCGCGGTGGTGACATCGGGCAAGAAAGCGTTCTGCGCAGGTGCAAACCTCGAAGAACTCGGCGGGCAATTTGCGGGCTTTGCGGCGCGGATGCAAGAAGACGAGCAAGGCGCGAAGAAAGACCTGTTCGATATGGTCTTTCGCCTGAATACAGTTTTCCGCGCATTGGAAATATGCGGCAAGCCCGTAGCGGCTGCCATTAACGGGCTAGCGCTCGGCGGTGGTTTTGAATTGGCGCTGGCCTGTCATGCACGGTTTGCGGCTAATGACGATCCGAAATTACGCCTTGGCTTCCCCGAAGTTATGGTCGGTCTTTTGCCCGGTGCAGGTGGCACCCAGCGAGTGCCGCGCATGATCGGTTTGATGAATGCGGCGCCATTATTACTGCAAGCTAAAAAAATTAAGGCCGGAGAAGCCGTCTCTATGGGTTTGGTCAATGCGGCGGTTCCCCAAGCGGAACTCATTGACGCTGCTAAAGCATGGGTTTTAGAAAATCCGAAAGCAGCCCAGCCTTGGGATCAAGCTAAATTCCGCTTCCCCGGCGGCGACCCTTGGACAGCGTCTGGCTTCCCTATGTTTGCTGGTGCGCCCGCTATGGTGCGCAAAGAAAGCTACGGCAATTACCCGGCTATGCCAAATATCCTCAAAGCAGTTTACGAAGGGTGTCAGGTTCCTATGGACGCGGCTCTGCGTATTGAAACCCGCTATTTCTGCGAACTTATCCTGAACCCGAAAACCCAAAACATGATCCGCTCGCTGTTTATCTCCAAGCAAGCGATTGACAAAGGCGGCGCACGTCCGGCTTCTCAAAAACCGGGTGCTATCAATAAAATCGGTGTTATCGGCGCGGGCTTTATGGGCGCAGGTGTGGCTTATGTATCGGCTATGGCAGGCATTGATGTTGTGCTGATTGACCGCGACCAAGAGGGTGCGGACAAAGGCAAAGCCCTGACCGAAACCGAGCAAGCCAAAAGGGTGAAGCGCGGCAAGCAAACCCAAGAAAAAATGGATGCAATCCTCGCGCGAATTACTGCAACTACGGATTATGCGCTTCTTTCTGATGTTGACCTCATCGTCGAAGCCGTGTTTGAAAATTCAGAGCTAAAAGCCAAAATCACCAAAATGGCTGAAGATGTTATTCCGAAAGACGCCGTGTTCGGATCCAACACCTCAACCATTCCGATTAGTGATTTGGCAAAGGCATCAAGCCGCCCTGAAAACTTCATCGGCATTCATTTCTTTAGCCCCGTGCATAAAATGGCTTTGGTGGAAATCATCAAGGGTAAGGAAACATCCGACTACGCCATTTCCCGCGCCCTCGACTTTGCCACGCGCATTAAAAAGACTCCGATTGTGGTCGAAGACACACGCGGCTTCTACGCGAACCGCTGCGTCATGCGCTACATCAATGAAGGCTATAACATGCTGTCCGAAGGCGTAAAACCAACCTTGATCGAACAAGGCGCACGTATGGCCGGCATGCCCGTCGGGCCGTTATCATTACAAGACGAAGTGGCGATTGATCTGGCTTATAAGATACTCCAACAAACAAAATCCGACCTCGGCAATCAATATGTCGCCGGGAAAATGGACCCTATCGTCACAGCTATGATCGAGAAATATGACCGCAAAGGCCGCAAGAACGAAAAAGGTTTTTACGATTATAATGGCCGCGAGAAATCCCTCTGGCCGGAGCTTGGTCAATTCGCCGTGGGCGGTCTTTTAGAAGAGCAACCAAGTGCGGATGAAGTCAAAGACCGCATCTTGTATGCGCAATCTATTGAAGCCGCGCGAACAATGGCAGAAGGCATTATCCACGACCCGCGCGAGGCTGACCTTGGTTCTATATTCGGTTGGGGTTTTGCGCCTTGGTCGGGCGGGGCTATCAGCTTTATCGACATGACGGGTATCCCGGCTTTCGTAAAACGCGCCGACGAACTTGCCGCCACATATGGTGAGCAATTTGCAGTGCCTGAGCTTCTCCGCGACATGGCCACAAGCGGCGAAACCATGTACGGACGTTTTGGTAATAAATCCGCAACATACACCAAATCCGCTCTGGATAAAATGCTGGAAGCAGACGTTGTTAAGTTGGCGAACTCTATGGGCATAGACGCAAGTGTTGACGACCTAAAAGCCGACACTGTCGCCAAGATTTTAGCGGCTCAATAAACTGTAAAACTGTCATCCCGGGCTTGCCCCGGGATCTCCATGTTTAGACTAACCGCCGGGATCCCGGATATACGCTTCGCTTTTCCGGGATGACAAAATAGAATAAGGGATAAAGATAAAAATTAAGATGCCTAACCCAACCGCATACACCCTCTACGCCGCGCCGCTCTCTCTTTATTTCGGCAAAGCGCGTGGGTATTTGTGCCGGACACGTAAAAAATTCATATCGTATAAGGAGCCAATTTGACCAGCCTTGTCACATATTCAACCAAATCCGGCATCGCCACCATTGCCATGGACGACGGCAAGGTTAATGCTTTGTCGAACGATATGCTCGACCAACTTAACGCCGGGTTTGATAAGGCGGAAGCTGCAGGCGAGGTCGTTGTTTTCACGGGGCGCCAAGGTATGTTTTGTGCCGGGTTTGACCTTAACATTATGATGCAGGGCCCCGAAAAAGTACTGGCGCTCATGGAAAAGGGCGGGGCTTTCTCCAGGCGTTTGCTCACCTTCCCAACCCCCGTCATATGCGCCGTTAATGGGCACGCCATGGCAATGGGGTCATATCTCTTACTGGCCTGTGATTATTGTATCGGGGTTGAGGGAAACTTTAAAATTGGCATGAACGAGGTCGCCATTGGCATGACCATGCCCCAGGCAGGTGTCGATATAGCCGAAGCCAGATTGGCCGCGCCCTATGTCAGGCGTGCCGTCAATAATGCAGAAATTTTCACCCCCAAAACCGCCTTGACCGCCGGATTTTTGCACAGCCTTGTTACACCAAACGATTTGCAAGCCGCCGCCCACAGCAAGGCGGAGCAAATGCGCAAATTGGATATGACCGCCTTTGCAGCCACAAAACTTAAATCCGTCGAACCACTTTTAGACATACTAAAACACGCCGTAGAAGCCGACAAACAGGCCGATATATTTAAAGGAACCTAATATGACCGATCTCATAACTTACACACTCGAAGACGGTATCGCCGTAATTAAAATGGACGACGGCAAAGCCAATGTGCTTTCGCCCGATATGCTGGATCAGCTTAACGCTGCTTTTGACAAGGCAGAGACCGATGAAGCCGTTGTTATTCTCACGGGTCGGGACGGTGGTATATTCTCTGGCGGTTATGATTTGAAAATCATGATGTCCGGCCCCGAAGCAGCGGTGGCATTGACCTGCCAAGGCTCTCGCTTTGCCTTGCGTTTGGCGCAATTTCCTTTTCCCGTGATTGCCGCTACGGGCGGTCATGCAATCGCCATGGGGGCGTTCATTTTGCTGGCTTGTGATTACCGTATCGGCGGCGATACAGGCACAAAAACCGGATTAAACGAGACCCAAATCGGCATGACCATGCACCATTTCGGTATAGAACTTGCCCGCGAATTCATCCCGAAACATTATTTGGGTCGCTCTATGATTAACGGCGAAATTTTTGGCCCCAAAGATGCCAAAGACGCAGGCTATTACGATATGTTGGCGGATAAAGACGCCGTAATGCAGACGGCTTACGGTGCGGCAAAAATGATGACCATGCTCAATATGCGGGCTTTCAAAGGCACCAAGAGGAAATCCCGCAAAGCCCTGATAGCCAAATTAGAATGGGCTATTAGCGAAGATGAAAAAATGAGTGTTCTGGAGTAAATGCTTATGTGTGAGACCTTAAAAATTTGGCACGAAATTGTCGCAAACAAAGACCCAGAAAAACTAGCCAGCATCATCCACCCGGACGCCGTGTTTCGCTCGCCGATGGTTTATAAGCCTTATCACGGGCGTGATATTCTGGTATTTGTGCTGACCCAAGTCATAGAAATATTCGAAGAGTTTACTTATCACCGCGAATTGATTTCTGAGGATGGGCGCAGTGCTTTCCTAGAGTTCACCACAAATATCGGCGACAAATCTCTCAAGGGTCTGGATCTGATCACCTTTGATGAGAACGGAAAAATCACAGAGTTTGAGGTCCTGATCCGCCCCATGAGCGGATTGACGGCGCTCGCAGAGCAAATGGGTAAACGCATGGCGGGGCTTGGGTAATTCCCCCTCCCCCATAAATCAGAAAAACTAGGCGTTCCTCACCCGCATTGCTTTCACAAATGCTTTGCGGTGGGTGACCCGTTTGAAATAATCGGCAACCTTGCCGTCCGGAATTTCAAATTTACACATATTTGTCGCCCAACCCGCACATTGTCCGAGCAGGATATCCGGTACAGTGAAAGTATCGCCCATAACATATTTATTATCGCCGAGCCGTTCTTCCAAATGCTGCATGGCTTTCTTAAATTCAAGGGCGCAGGCAGGCTTTACATTTTCCGCCTTTAGCCCTTCCGGATAAATCCAATCATGCTTGGCCCATACCCAACAGGCATGGTCAAATTCGTCCACGGCCAGATGAATAAAGCTGTCCATTTTTGCCCGCTCAATTGTGCCAGCCGGATAGGTTAAGCCGTTATGCTTGTCGGCCAAATACTGACAAATGGCCACAGAATCGATAATAACATCATCATCGCCATTGTCGTTTTTGACAATAAGCGCCGGAACTTTACCCGATGGGTTGACGTTTTTAATATCGTCTCCGCCAGGCGCAGCGGGAACGATCTCATAATCTAAACCTAATTCTTCCAAACACCAAACAACCCGAAATGCCCGTGTGGCGGGCGACCCAATAAGCGTATACATAATTCTCTCCTGTTTTCACTATTATAGAGCAGGTAAAAACCCAGTGTCTCACATTTTCGTGTGCAAATCCTCACCCCACTTGTGGGGGAGGTGGGCGCTCTTGCGCTCGGAGGGGGAACCCTCTAGCGTATTGAAAGAACGGGAGAGTAAGTAATGCTTACGGATATTGGGGAATTTATTGTTGGTGCTTATCTTCAACTTATGTAGCTAGCTTTTAGGTTTGTCCGGTTTTCATAGCACATTGATTGTCCGCTTTGATTGTTGCTGAACTGTGGATATGTGGTCAAGGGCTACTTGGCCCTTGTCCATCATATCCACAGATTTTCGGG
>JAKIUV010000056.1 GCA_021647375.1 Robiginitomaculum sp. | reverse complement strand
CCGGGGTATCGCCGTCATATGTAAATTCCGCACCGCCTTCGGCAACTTCGTATTTCTTCTTGAGCAACCCGCTTGGTGTGTACCGGGCGGCTTCGTCTTTGATTTGCTCGGCGGCCCTTGTGTCGCCCACCACGTCGGTGACTGCGTGGGAGACAGACATTGGGGTTATACCGTGTTTCAAATTATGAGCTTGCTGGATTTTGCGGCGGCGGTCGGTCTCGTCCATGGCGCGTTGCATGGAGCCGGTGATTTTATCGGCGTAAAGCACAACATGAGCATCTGCATTGCGGGCGGCGCGGCCTATGGTTTGTATCATGGAGGTCTCGCTACGCAAAAACCCTTCTTTATCCGCATCTAATATACCGACAAAGGCACATTCGGGAATGTCGAGACCTTCGCGCAATAGATTAATGCCGATTAGAACATCAAACACACCGAGCCGCAAATCTCGGATAATGTCGATGCGCTCTAGCGTATCAATATCTGAGTGCATATAGCGCACCTTAATGCCTTGGTCGTGCATGTATTCGGTCAGGTCTTCGGCCATTTTTTTAGTCAAAGTCGTGACCAGAGAGCGGAAGCCTTTCTCTGTGGTTTTTCGGACTTCGTCGATAACGTCGTCAACCTGCGAGGCACCACCTTTGGCAACAGGGCGGATTTCCACGGGGGGGTCGATCAGGCCGGTTGGGCGAATGACTTGCTCGACAAAAACCCCGCCCGTCTGGTTGAGTTCCCATGGTCCCGGCGTGGCCGAAACAAAGATAGATTGGGGGCGCATAGCGTCCCATTCTTCGTGGCGCAGGGGGCGGTTGTCTATGCAAGACGGCAGGCGAAAGCCAAATTCGGCCAGCGTCGATTTGCGGTTCATATCGCCCTTGGACATGCCGCCAATTTGCGACACGCTGACATGGCTTTCGTCCATAAATAGCAAGCAATTATCCGGCAAATATTCGAACAAAGTCGGCGGCGGCTCACCCGGATTGCGCCCGGTGAGATAGCGCGAATAGTTTTCAATGCCTGTGCAATGCCCGGCGGCGGCAATCATCTCTAAATCAAACCCTGTGCGTTCGGACAAGCGCTGTGCTTCTAGGAGTTTACCCTCAGCCTCAAATTGTTTCAGCCGCTGGTCCAGCTCCACTTTTATCTTCTTGGCGGCGGACTGCAAGGTCGGGCGCGGGGTAACATAATGGGAGTTTGCATAAATGCGCACATGCTCAAGCTTGCCCTGACTCTTGCCCGTGAGCGGGTCAAATTCGGTGATGCTGTCAACCTCGTCGCCGAAAAAATCTATCCGCCAAGCCTGGTCATCAAAATGGGCTGGAAAGATTTCAATGGTATCGCCGCGCACCCGAAATGTGCCGCGCGCAAAGGCAATGTCGTTGCGCGTATATTGCATGGCCACCAAATCGGCCATAAACTTTCGCGGGTCGAGCGCGTCCCCGACACGCACATCCGTGGTCATATCCGTATAGGTCTCCACCGAGCCGATACCGTAAATGCACGACACGGACGCCACGATAATCACGTCGTCCCGCTCTAGCAAAGCCCGTGTGGCGGCATGGCGCATCCGGTCGATCTGTTCATTTATCTGACTATCTTTTTCGATAAATGTATCGGTACGCGCTACATAAGCTTCGGGCTGGTAATAATCGTAATAGGATACGAAATACTCAACCGCATTGTCGGGGAAGAACGCTTTGAACTCCCCGTAAAGCTGTGCGGCCAGTGTTTTATTGTGCGCCATAATCAAAGCCGGACGCTGGGTCTGCTCGATAACTTTGGCCATGGTATAGGTCTTGCCCGACCCGGTCACGCCGAGCAAAACCTGCTCGCGCTCGCCTTCGTTCAAACCTTTACATAACTCCGCAATCGCCTGCGGCTGGTCACCCTTTGGCTCAAACGGGGACACCAAGCGAAACGCTTTACCCCCATCCATTTTCGCAGGCCGTTCAGGCCGGTGCGGCACCCACTTTTCCTGGAGTGCAGTAAATGCAGCGGGAGCTTCCCGCATTTCAGATGGTTTAGTCATAGGACAAAGATAGGGCTTTCAGCACAGATTGCAACATAAAGGGAACACGACGAAGTGGTCTCCTGACACAACTTCATATTGCCAGTTTAGGCCGTAGTGATGAAAGGAAATTCGAACACTAAAAATTATCTTTAAACCATTTTAACGACCGCATAACACTGCCACCTGCATAATGGCGTTGGCGAATGCGGCGGCCAGAAAGGTCTGGCGGGCCGGATATAGCTTCTAGCTTATCTTGGAATACGTGTTTGATCAATCCGGTTGCAACGGCAAAATTTGGCCCCGTCATTTCGTCTGGCAATCCGAGCAAGCCGTGAGGATGCCCGACCCTAACGCGCTTGCCAAAGATATATTCGGCCAGTTGCACCGCGCCCGACAATTGCGCTGCCCCGCCCGTCAAAACAATTCTACGACCAGAAAATTCACCAATGCCTGCTGCCGCAAAACGGTCACGTAAAATTTCGAAGGTTTCCTCTGCCCGAGAGCGCACAATCCCTGTGAGCATTGACAAAGGTTCATGGTGTAATTCGTCTTGGGCGCCCATAGGCGGACATGGCACCATTTGCGTGTCGTCTGCAGGGCTTTCCAGCGCCGAACCATATATGGCCTTAATCCGCTCGGCAGCTTCCCAAGGTGTGGTCAAGCCGCGTGCAATATCACTGGTGACGTTCTTGCCACCGACCCCGACAGCATCGACAAATACCAAAGCACGGTCGCGAAACACTGCCGCCGTCGTAATGCCTGCACCCATGTCAATCAGGGTCACACCAAGATCTAGCTCGTCGTCAACCAATACCGCATCACCTGCCGCATAGGGCGACGCCACCATGCCGGCAATGCGTAGATGACAGCGCTCGATACAATGAGCCAAATTGCGCAATACGCCAACATTGGCTGTGACGAAGTGCATATCGACGCCAAGATTTTTCCCGAACATGCCGCGCGGATCACGAATGCCGCGCTCTCCGTCCAAAGTCCAGTTGAGCGGCAAGGCATGTAAAATCGCCTTTTCCGGCTCGGTGAATTCTGCGAGCGTAGTATCGATGACCCGCTTCAGATCTTTATCGGCTACTTCAGCACTGGAGAATTTCGTCTCTACATTGATATGGTGTGACTTCAAAGAGCGGGTCGAAACATTTACAAACACAGATGAAATTGCCAAGCCTGCGGCTTTTTCCGCTTTGGCAACCGCATGGCGAATAGTGTATTCTGCAGCGTCCATATCAACCACCGCCCCGGCCTTAAGGCCCGCACTGGCATGGAAACCCGCTCCAATAATACGCACGCCTGCGTCTTCTTCCAGATGGCCAATAAAACAAACCACTTTACTGGAGCCAACGTCCAGCACAGCGACGATTTCCGGCTGTGCAGAGCCAGATCCTCCGCTAAATGGCCCCCCACTAAATAATGCCATTGCGCCCTCTTATGCTTTTGTCTGCAGACGATTTTTCCGGGGCTTTTCTACCGGATTCGGCTTTAGGGTCAAACGCCCTTTGACCCGCATATCTATACGCGCCAAGTCCAGTCCGAGCAAACCATGTTTCCGGTTATAAGTATCAAACCTCTGCAATGCTACGGCAGGGTTTTGCTCGGGCAACAATATCCGCATACCGTCCCTAAAGACAATATCCCAGCGCCGCTCCCCGACATAGACGAGCGCTTCTGTGTTTTCTAATATATCTGGATGTGCCTTGAGCATATCCCAAACCATTTGTGCTTGGTCTGCGGCACCCTTACCAACAACAAAAGGAAGATCAGAAAACTCGCGAGTATCAGCGGCCATTATCACTGCGCCAGAACCATCAATCACTCGGATTTGTTGGTTGCTTTGCCAAAGAGCATAGGGGCGACGTTCATTAATATGTACAACGATTCGGTTTGGCCACAGGCGGCGCACAACTGCCGTTTCGACCCAACTAAGGGATTGAATACGTTTTTGAGCATTCCCTATATCCATATCAAAAAGATAATCGCCAGGCCTTACACCGAGCATTTCGCGCACTCTATCTTCACGCACTCTACCCTCTCCAACCACATCAACATATTTGACGACGAAACCCATATTGACCAATTTCTGCTTGGTGAAGCGGTCAAAGCCCGATGTGATATTGGGTGTGAAACCGCCAAGCCATAACCCGCCCCAAAGCACGGCAATTACCAAAGCCAAGCTTGCGAGAATGAGCCTCGTCATTTTTTGTCGGGAATAGCTGGCACCACGGATTTGCGCCGTCGCCCAGTTGCGGGCGCCGTTCAATCCGGGTTTCAGTGGACTGATCCGCCTTGCGCCCCCTAGCCCTCTTTTGGCTGTGAATTTTGCCTTACCTTTTTTTTGCCCTATCTTGGCCATGTAGCATCCTCAACTATCCAGCGACAAAGCTGGCGAAAATTCATCCCCGTCGCTTCCGCCTGTTCAGGCGCGAGTGATTTTGGGGTCATTCCCGGTTGAGTATTGAGTTCAAGCATTACGATTTTGTTTACTATATCCTTTTTTGTCGGTTTTTTTGATATTTTTTCATCGTCATAACGGAAATCCGAACGTGTAAGCCCCCGGCACCCAAGAGCCATATGGGCTTTTTCGGCCCAGTCCATGCAGATTTTCGCGGCCTGTTTTGGAATTTTTGCCGGAACCACATGGCTAGAACCGCCTTCGGCATATTTGGCCTCGTAATCATAAAAGTCCGTGTGTGCGATAATTTCTGTAACGCACAAAGCTTTGCCGTTCATCACGGCTACGGTCAACTCCCGTCCAGGCGCAAACCGCTCGGCCAAAACCTGTTCGCCCATTTTCTCGTTCATAGCTATGTCTAGGGGCGGACGATTGGTACTTTTGGGGATGATATAGACCCCGACACTGGAACCCTCACAGTTTGGCTTGATTACATAAGGGCGTGGTAACACATGTTCTTGCGCCGCCAATTGACGGTCAACCAATTTACCAAACGGCACACGAATGCCAGCCGCTTTTAGCACGATCTTGGCACGGTGTTTATCCATAGCCAGAGCCGACGATAACACGCCGCTGTGTGTATAAGGCTTGCCGAATAAATCCAATACGCCCTGAACCCTGCCGTCTTCACCCCAAACCCCGTGCAGACAATTGAAAATAATGTCAGGGTTAGTGCGGGTTAATTGCGCCCATAAATCCTGGCCTGCATCTATTTTTACAGTTTTGAACCCTTCGGCGACCAAGGCTGCATCAACGGCCTCACCTGAAACTATGGAGACTTCGCGCTCGGCGGACAAACCGCCCATAAGAATTGCAATTTTTTCAACCATAGCACTACCCTCCTTTCTTTATGCCAATACGGCGAATTTCCCATTCCAGATCAATCCCCTGAGTGTCCCGGACTTTTTGGCGGATAGTTTCGCCCAATTTCTCCAAATCACTGGCTGTAGCCTCATCAACATTTATCATGAAATTACAGTGCTTTTCCGACATTACCGCGCCCCCGACCTTAAATCCGCGCCCGCCAGCCGCATCAATCACTTGCCATGCGCCTCGCCCGCCCGATTTTTTTGGGTCGGGGTTTTTAAAGGTTGAACCGCCAGTTTTTTCCTTGAGCGGCTGAGAGCGTTCCCGGTCTTCTTTAATGCCTGCCATGCGGGTGAAAATATGGCTAGGATGTTTTTCAAAGCCTTGGAATAGAGCTTCGATAAAAATTAAATCGGAGGGCAGATCACAATGCCGATAACTATACCCCATTTCAGCGACTGGAATAATTTGGCGTTGACCACGCCTGTCGAGGGCAATAACTTCGCGTACAATATCCTTAGTTTCATCACCGTAACAACCAGCATTCATGCGTAGCGCACCGCCAATAGTACCGGGAATTCCCACGTAAAATTCCAACCCACCAATGCTGGAGGCTCCAGCTTTTTTCGCCAGAAAAGAATCCAGACAAGCCGCCCCGGCTCTAATATGGTAATTATCCAATATCTCGACCTTGGCAAATGCAGGGCCTAAGCGAATGGTCACACCCGGTACACCGCCGTCGCGCACCAATGTATTGGACGCCACTCCCAATACTTGCACCGGAATATCGAGCGGGACTTGCGCTAGAAACAAAGCTAAATCAGCTTCGTCCTTAGGGATAAACAAAGCCTGCGCTACACCCCCCACACGCAACCATGTATAGGGTGCGAGAGGTACATTTTCTTTCAAACTCCCTCTTACTTCGGGCAGTCGGTGAAGTAAGGCGGGGAAGGTCATGCTAAGCTTGTTTCCTTTTTACGCCAAGTTTTTCGGCCAGTTCTGCTGCCCAAAATGTAATATCGCCTGCGCCTAAGCATACCACATAATCACCTGACTCGATGTTTAATCTTAATGACGAAGCTAAGGTTTCGCGTGTGACGCTTGCAGCACTACGGTGACCATGTCGCGCCAATCCCTCGACAAGAGCGTCACCGCTCACACCATCAATTGGCGTTTCACCCGCTGCATAGACATCGGTGACATAGACTGTATCTGCATCATTAAAACAAGTGCAAAATTCATCGAACAAGTCTTGCAAGCGGGAATATCTGTGGGGTTGGACAACCGCGTGGATTTTACCATCACACACTTGACGGGCGGCTTTTAGTACTGCTGCAATTTCCACCGGATGATGGCCATAATCATCAATGATTGTAGCACCGTTCCAATTACCAACATGGGTGAAGCGGCGTTTGACACCTGCAAAACCTTTGAGACCCGCGCGAACTTGCTCTTCATTTAAGCCCAATTCATAGGCAACCGCAATCGCGGCCAGCGCATTTTGCGCATTATGATCACCAGCCATAGGAAGCGTCAAATCATCCCAGCGCACTTCGTCATCACGCCCTTTATTGGGGCGTGAGCGAAACACCACATCAAATACGGCACCGCCATTTTCGAAATGCAAGTTTTCTATGCGCACATCGGCTTGCGGGCTAAAGCCGTAAGTTACGACTTTGCGGTCTGTAACCCGACTGACCAAAGCTTGCACTTCGGGGTGGTCGATACATAGAACCGCGAAGCCGTAAAACGGCAAGTTTTCTATAAATTTATCAAAAGCCGCTCTCAGATTATCGAAATCACCATAATGCTCCATATGCTCCGGGTCGATATTGGTTACGATGGCCACGGTCGGGAACAGTTTTAAGAACGAGCCGTCACTTTCGTCGGCTTCTACCACCATCCATTTGCCTTCACCGAGCTTGGCATTGGCACCATAAGCATTGATAATGCCGCCGTTAATCACTGTCGGGTCAAGCCCTCCGCCGTCGAGCAGCGCCGCCACCATAGATGTGGTAGTTGTCTTGCCGTGGGTGCCGCCAACTGCTACCGCCCATTTAAGCCGCATCAATTCGGCAAGCATTTCGGCGCGGCGCACCACTGGGATGGCCATAGACCTAGCTTCAACCATTTCCACATTATCTTGCGGAATGGCCGTAGACACAACTACGGCGCCTGCCCCATGAACCTGTTCGGCCTTTTGGCCCATATATATCGTTGCGCCTAACCGCCTGAGCCGTTTGACAATATCGCTTTCGCGTATATCCGAGCCTTGCACCTGATAACCAAGATTGAGCATCACCTCGGCAATACCGCTCATACCAATGCCGCCTATGCCGACAAAATGTATTGGCCCGGTTTCGAATGGCATTTGCGTTTGCATATTTGGTGTTCCGTTACTCAGTTGCTGTTTGGATGACGCATTCTGCCAAATCAGCTGTGGCTTCGGGTTTGGCGGCACTAAGGGCTGCCTCGGAAGCGGTTTTAAGCCAGGACGAATCATTTAATTTCTCCGTGAGAATAGATTTAACTATCTCCGGCGTAAACTCCGATTCAGGCAAAATGTAGGCAGCATTTAGGTTTTTTAGGGAAAGAGCATTTATGCTCTGGTGGTCGTCCATAGCTATTTTCAATGGGACGAGTAAAGACGGCAGCCCCATAGCTGCTATTTCCGACACGCTAGATGCCCCTGCCCGCGCTATCACAAAATGGGCTTTGGCAAGATGGGTTTCTATATCTGTGAAAAAAGGCGCGCAGACAGCCTCGACGCCTGCTTTGTCGTAAATGCCTTTGGCAAAATCTAGGCTCTCTTTGCGGGTTTGCTGGACAACGGACAAACGCGCACGCAAATCATCCGAAAGGAGTGCTATTGCTTGTGGCACTGTTTCACTGAGTAACCGCGCTCCTAGGGAACCACCAACGATTAGCAAGTTGATAGTGTGTTTCGGTGGGGCATATGTCCGCGCGCAGGCTTTCGCCACTGCCCCGCGTAGTGGATTTCCTAACACTTTCCAATTAGCATCTGCTGGCAGTTTCTCCAGCACCTCAAACCCCGACACCACCATATTGGCTTTGGCCGCAAACATCCGGTTGACCCGCCCAAGCACGGCGTTTTGCTCATGCAAGATTGTCGGTACGCCCAAGACTTGCGCCGCTTTCATGGCCGGGAAAGCCGGGTAGCCACCAAAGCCAACGACGATATTGGGCTGCCAGTCCTTGATAAACGCTTTGGCGGTTTTGACACCGCGCATTAATTTTATGGTACCACCAAGTGCGCGAATGGGACGGCGCGGTGAAATACTGGCCGCCTCAACCTCGATGATCTGACCTGCCGGAATATTACCAGCATGTTTATGCCCCCGCGCATCGGTCATCAATGCTATTTCCCAATTTTGGTCTTTCAAATATTCCGCCAGCGCTTGCGCCGGGAACATATGTCCGCCTGTGCCGCCCGCCGCCAATAGTATCCGCTTTGTCATATCACGCCAAACCCATAAGCACCGGGTCGTTTACGCGAAAACGCAAGGATCAACCCGGCAGAAAAACACAAGGCCAACATGGACGAACCGCCATAAGAAATAAACGGCAAAGTCATGCCCTTAGGCGGTGCCATATTCAAGTTCACCGCTAAATTAATCATTGTTTGCAAACCAATCATAGTCGCAAGCCCTGCCACGACCAATTGAGAAAAATAATCATTAAGGTGCAGAGCATTTCTGAAACTCCGCGCAACGAATGCGGCGATTAACAAGATTAGTCCTGCCGATAGCAAAAAACCAAATTCTTCCACCGCCACAGCAAAAATAAAATCTGTATGGGCATCGGGCAGTTGGTTTTTAATATACCCCTCACCCGGCCCGCGCCCAAATAATCCGCCGTTAGCAATAGCTTCCAGCGCCTTGTCCGTCTGGTATGTGTCGGAACCCTCGGGGTTTAAAAACCGACTTATGCGGTCATTAACATGAGGCAAAAATTTAAAAGCTGCCAAACCGCCAACTATTGACAGCCCGGCTAAAATACCGAGCCACCTAATCGACAAGCCGGCAAAGAAAAACACCGCGCCAAAACACAAGGTTAGCAAGAATGACTGGCCAAAATCCGGTTGGCCTATCAAGAGGAATATCAACACGGCATAGACCAGAAACAAAATTGCAACACCCGGGAATTCAGGGCTTCGCTTGCGCACGGAAAACATCCATGCGGCAAAGACGATAAAGCCCGGTTTGGCAAATTCCGAAGGCTGCAAGGACAACGGTCCGACCCGTATCCAGCGCGTCGCCCCTTTGACTTTGTGGCCAAGTTCTGGCAGCACCACCATCACGGCAATCGCGCCCAATAGCGCCAACACTCCGATACGCCGCGCATTGGTTAGGGGAAGCATGGATACAAATACCGCCCCAGCCAACCCCATAAGCACAAAAAAACTTTGACGTTTCAAAAAGAAAAACGGATTATTATAACCAAGCCTATTGGCCGCCGCCGGGCTAGCCGCCATGGACAGTATCAATCCAAAGATTAGCAATGCAACAAAAAGCCCGAGCGTAACCCGGTCAATACTGCGCCACCATTCCAGCACAACAAAACGGTTTGTGCGCGAACGCGTTATCATGCTGCGCCCGCATTTAGGGTGGCGTTCGTTTTTTCGCGCTCGAACATGTCGATAATTTTTTGTACCTGGCTTCGAAATGCATCGCCACGAATTTCAAAGTTTTTGAACTGGTCAAAGCTGGCGCAAGCTGGCGAAAGCAAAACCACAGGGTTTGGCGCACGGGACGCCAGCGCGTCTTTGGTAGCGCACATAATCGCCATGTGTAGCTCTTTGGAAACTTTCGCCGAGATTTTGTTATCTTTCAAGGTAGCCTCAAAATCGCCCGCCGCCTCACCTATAAGATAAGCCCGGGTGATATTTTTAAAATGCGGGGCGAGGTCGGCGATACCACCGTCTTTGGCCTGGCCGCCTGCAATCCAATAGATATTATCATAAGTCCCCAGCGCCTGCGCCGCTGCATCCACATTGGTGGCTTTGCTGTCATTGACATATTTGACCGGGCCGACTTTACCAATATTTTCAAGGCGGTGTTCAAGACCAGGGAATGTCAAAATGGCTTGGCCGATGGCTTCGGGCTTCAGGCCAATCGCCCGCACAGCCGCATAGGCCGCCGCCGCATTTTGCCAATTATGTTGACCGTCAAGACCGATAGCCTTGTTTAAATCAACAATCATTTGGCATTGCCCGTCCATAATGGAATAAAGCTTGCCTTTAATGACGCAAACCCCACGCCCCAAAGAGCGCTTGCCGGATATAGGTAAAACCCGTCTTCCGTTCGCGGCGAGCAAGCGCGAGCAAGTGCGTTTACCTTCGGGGCCATCAACCCCTATGATAGCTGCATCCTCTTTGGTCTGATTATCAAACACCCGTATTTTAGCTTTCTCATAACCTTTCATATCGCCGTGCCTGTCCAGATGATCTGGTGTCAGGTTGAGGAAAACCGCCGCATTTGCTTTCAGGCTAAAGGTACGCTCCAACTGATAAGACGACAGCTCCAATACATAATTGGCACCCGCATAAATACTCTCTAAATCCAGCACACCACGCCCGATATTGCCGCCGACCTGCGCGTCGCGGCCAGCCTCGGACAAGATATGCCCAATGAGGGATGTGGTGGTTGATTTACCATTTGTGCCCGTAATCGCGATAATATTCGGGCGGCGTTCCGGGGCGCGCGCCATGACCTCGCGGGCAAAGATTTCTATGTCGCAAATAATCGGCACGTCCGCCGCTTTGGCTTTCTCGGCACTCCAATGGGCTTTGGGTAATTCGTGGGGGACGCCGGGCGACAACACTAATTCGTCTATGGTTTTCCAATCGGCTGTTTGCAAATCGACAACACGAACACCCTCTTCCTCGGCAACCTTGCGGCTGGCTTCATTATCGTCCCAGGCCAAAACCTTAGCACCACCTTTTTGCAGAGACAGCGCCGCCGTAATCCCGCTTCGGCCTAGGCCAAAGACGGCGGTGGTTTTACCTTTAAATGTGCCAGCTTCTATCATGGTTATAACTCCCCCTACAGAGTTCCTCTATCTAAGTTTAAGTGTTGAAAGCCCGATCATAGCCAAGATAACGGCGATGATCCAAAAACGAATAACGATGGTCGGCTCGGCCCAACCTTTTTTCTCATAATGGTGATGGATCGGTGCCATGCGAAACACCCGCTTACCCGTCAATTTAAACGACGCCACCTGCACAATGACCGACACGGCTTCGAGGACAAACAGCCCGCCGATAATCGCCAAGACAATTTCGTGCTTGGTGACAACCGCCGCACTGCCTAGCGCACCACCCAGTGCCAGCGATCCTGTATCGCCCATAAAAATCATGGCGGGCGGCGCATTATACCAAAGAAAGCCAAGCCCTGCCCCGATGATCGAACCAAGCACAATAACAATCTCGCCGCTGCCCGGTACATAGGGCACGCCCAAATAAGGTGCATAAATCGCGTGCCCGACCAAATAGGCGATAGCAGAAAAACTCGCAGCCGCTATCATTACGGGTACAATAGCCAACCCATCCAAACCGTCGGTTAAATTTACCGCATTTGATGCCCCGACTATGACGATGCAACCGAACGGAATGAAGAATATACCGAGATTAAACAAGGTCGACTTTAAGAATGGCACCGCCAAGCCCGTGCCAAAATGCGGCGGCTCGCCGGGTGCGGATATGCTCACCACATAGACGGCGATGGCCGCGATTGCGAACTCCAAAATCAGTTTAAATTTACCACTGAAACCTTTCGGGTTTTGCCGCGACACCTTCAGATAATCATCATAAAATCCGATAGCCCCAAAACCAAGCGTCACAAGTAAAACCACCCATAGATAACGGTTGCTCAAATCCCCCCATAACAAGGTCGATATGCCTATGGAGACCAAAATCAGCAACCCGCCCATAGTTGGCGTACCCGCCTTTTCAATGATATGGCGTTCGGGGCCGTCCTCGCGGATGGGCTGGCCTTTGCCCTGTTTCATCCGCAAAACCCGGATCAATTTCGGCCCGAATATGAAAGCAATGAGCATAGATGTCATAATCGCCCCGCCAGTGCGAAACGTGATATAATTGAACAAATTGAACACTTGGAAATCGTCAGAATACTGTGTTAGCCACTCATAGAGCATGGGCGCGTTCCTTTATTGTTTGTTGTGTTTTTAGTGCCGCTACCAGTTTGCCCATACCAGAAGCATTTGATCCTTTGACCATAATTGTATCGCCGTCTTGAACCTGTTCTAACAAACCCGCAAGACATTTTTCGTGGCCTGAAAACCAACCTGCATTTACGGCTTTTGGCAACACATTATAGAGGTTTTTCATCCGCACACCACAGGTAAGAACCTGATCAATTTTCGCGGATTGTATCGGTTCAAGTAAATCTGCATGGAGAGCGTTCTCACCATCGCCAAGCTCTAACATATCCCCAAGCACGGCAATTTTACGGCCTATATTTAGCCCCAAGACGGCAATGGCCGCCGCCATGCTTTCCGGATTTGCATTATAACTTTCGTCGATTAAAATGACGGACTTACCTTTAATGGACAGCGCATGAACTTCACCGCGACCTTGTATATTAGGTAAAGTTTTCAGCGCTTTAACTGCACTATCTAAATCTATATTTGCACTATGGACAGCCAGCAAAGCACAGGCCGCATTCTCGACCCAATGCGCGCCGGCAATTGGCAAGTTAACTTCATATTCCCGCCCTGCAATATATATTGTAGACACGCTCCCATGTGCGGTTTGGCGCGAACCAAGTATTTGCGCATCGGCGCGCGCACACCAGCCAAATGATTGCCACTCTCCTTGGCAATGCGTGCGAAGTACATCAAAATAATCGCTATCCTTTGGCAAAATAGCAATACCGCTATCCGCCAATCCAGACAGGATTTCCGCCTTGGCTTTTGCAATGTCTACAACCGATTTAAAGTGCGCTAAATGTGCAGGTGCGACTTTGGTAACCACGGCAATATTCGGGCGGACAATCTTGGTCAATGCCGCCAATTCGCCAGCATGGTTCATGCCCATTTCAAACACGCCGTACTCGGTTTCTTTGGCCATGCCTGCCAATGTAAACGGCACACCCCAATGGTTGTTGAACGACTTGATAGAGTTGTGAGTTTGTCCGACTGCGCGGCAAATATGGGCAATCATTTCTTTGACGCTGGTTTTGCCGACACTGCCCGTAATAGCAATGCGTGTCGCTCCGGATCGTTTTCGCGCCGCAATGGCTAAATCTTCCAGCGCCTTTAAACTGTCCTCGACAATCAGTGCAGGTGCATCTGTAATCGGGTGTTCAGAAATAACAGCACCAGCCCCCTTTTCCAAAGCCGTCGGAATAAAGTCGTGACCATCGCGAATGTCTTTGAGAGGTATAAACAAATCACCGCTCTTTAAGGAACGCGTATCTATGGACAATCCGTTCACAGACCAGTCCCCGACCGCTGTACCACCCGTTGCATTTGCTGCATCAATATGTGTCCAAAGCGCACTCATGGTAAAAACCTCCGCGCCACCGCAACATCACTAAACGGAATAATTTTATCACCGACGATTTGCCCTTGCTCGTGGCCTTTACCGGCTATGACCAAACAATCGCCCTTGGCTAGCAAAGAAATTCCGCGTTCTATTGCTTCCGCCCTGTCGCCAATTTCGGTGGCATCTGGACAGCCTGCCATAACGGCTGCGCGAATATCCGCCGGAACTTCGCTACGCGGATTATCATCTGTGACAATCACTTTATCAGCCAATTTTTTGGCAATCCGGCCCATCTTCGGGCGCTTGTCCGGATCGCGGTCACCACCGCAGCCAAAGACCACGATTATCCGCCCCATAGTATGCGGCCTGACGCCGCGCAGGAGTTTCTCCAGCCCGTCCGGTGTGTGGGCGAAATCTACGAATACAGGCGCACCCGTATCTATGCGACCAGCCAACTCCATACGCCCGGCCACGCCGTTTAAATGCGCCAAAGCTTCCAATGCCACATCTTGCGAGACACCCGTTGCAACCGCCAAACCAAGCGCACTAACCGCGTTCAGAACCTGAAATTCTCCAGCCAATGGCAAATCAACCTTAATGCGCTTGCCCCCCAATACCAATTCCAAATCTTGACTTGAAGAACGCGGGGTTACTTCGGCTATGCGTATGTCATCCCCTGCCCAGCCGACCCGCATCACATCCAGTCCAGAGCTTTGCGCCAAGTCCGCCATACGCAGACCATATTCGCCGTCAACATTCATAACTGCCGGAATACCCCTTGCCTGAATATTTTTGGACGCTAACTCTGTGAACAAGCGCGATTTTGCGGTGAAATAATCTTCCATAGTATCGTGATAATCAAAATGGTCTTGGGTTAGATTTGTGAAACCCACCGCCGCCAATTTAACCCCGTCGAGGCGGTATTGTTGCAAGCCGTGAGAAGACGCTTCCATGCCCGCATGGGTGATGCCCGACTGCGCTAATCCTTGCAAAGTTTGGTGCAAAGCAACCGCGTCCGGCGTAGTGTGCTTAAGCGGGTCTACGCCCTCGCTGGTCGTCACGCCGAGCGTCCCGAAACAGGCCGCGTTTTTGCCCGCATATTCCCATATTTGCCGTAAAAACTCTATGGTCGAGCTTTTGCCGTTAGTGCCTGTTATAGCCACCACGGTTTCCGGCTGGCCGGGGTGTAGCCGTGCCGCGATTTGTGCATATAACTGGCGCGGTTCCGCGCTCTCTATATAAGGCACAGGCAAACCCGCTAGCCCCGGCAAACTCAACACAGCGGATGCACCACTCTCAAGGGCAGCTTCAATGTAATCACGACCATCGGCAAGCGTTCCGGGCAAAGCCGCGAATAAACTCCCCGCACGGACAGCGCGGCTATCGGCAGTTAAGTTAGTGATGTCCACATCGGAACCAGACATTTTTTGCAGCGCCACCAGTTTAGAGAGCATCATTGGCCGCCCCCCACTTTTGCGTCTCTCAGCGCTGCAACCCTCACGGTCTTCTTAATACCTAGGACGGGCGCAATGCGCTCAACCACTGCGCCAGCAGTTTTCGCAGCATTCCAACCAGCTGTGGCATACCCCCAACTGCCTGCGTAAGCTTTCGGTTCGTCGTAAACTATAAATACCAGATAGTGCGGATCCCTATGAGGGAAAGCCGCCACGAATGATGTTACCAAGCGCTTTTTAACATATTCTCCATTGATCAATTTTTCCGCCGTTCCGGTTTTGCCCATAAGCGCATAGCCCTCAACAGCGGCGTTTCTGCCCGTACCATCGGTGACCACATACCGCATGGTATCAACCACATGTTGAGAGGTTGCGCTTGATACAGCGCGGTGTGAAGTTATGGCTTGCCCGATTTGGTGCTTTTCTATGGTGGGCGCAATATATTGCCCGCCGTTGAGAAGTGTTGCCAATGCAGTTGCCAATGCCAAAGGCGTCACAGAAATACCGTGCCCATAAGAAACCGTAGCCGTTGTAATATCTTGCCACTCACTCGCCACCAAAGGGGCGGCGCTTTCTTTAAGCTCCATGGGCACACGGTCAAACAGGCCAAGCCGTTTCAGCAAATCTTGCTGCGCATCACCGCCCGCTTTTAGCGCCAATAATGTCACACCCCGATTGGACGACTTGGCCAATATATCATAAACTCCGAGCGGCACATGTACCGGATGGTCGTCTTTAATAGGTTTTTTTTGTATGACCAATTGTTTATGCACAGGCAATTTCTCTCCGGCCGACACCACGCCAGTTTCGTGCGCCAGCGCTATTGTGATTGGTTTGAATGTTGAACCCAGCTCGTAAAGCTGCATTGAGGCACGGTTAAGGCGATTATTGGGCAAAGCTGTGCCGGAGCGGTTCGGATTGAAATCTGGCAAAGATGCCATAGCCAGTATTTCTCCAGTTTTGATATTAAGCACAACACCCGAAGCCGCCATAGCTTGGTATTTCTCCATGCCCATACCAAGTTCGTCGGCCAGCGCAAATTGTGCGCGCATATCTATGGATAACTTTACGGGCGCCGCGTCTTTTTCAGATAACCGCTTGTCAAATGCCCGCTCTGCACCCGCCGTACCGTTAAGATCTATATCTGTAAAACCAAGCACATGGGCGGCAAGGTTTCCGCGCGGATAAACGCGCTTAGGTTCGATTTGAAAGCCAAGCTCTGGCAAGCCCAACGAGAACACCAATTGCCGCTCTTTGGGCGTCAAATTACGCTTAATCCAGATAAATGATTTTTTCGATGCCAGCCGCTCCTCGACAATTGCCGGGTCAAGATCGGGCAAAACCGAGATAATCGCCTCGGTCGAAGCTACCGCATCCCAAACTTTACGCGGATCCGCATAGAGCGAATATGTCTCCAGACTGGTCGCCAACAATTCACCATTGCGGTCTACAATATCGGCACGGGTCTTGACTTGGTTTGTCGTCATGGGCGTAAATGATTTTGATGGCCGCAAGAGAGACACTTCCGCCAGCCGGGTAATCAGTAACAGCAAAAACAAGGAAAACATTACCACACCCATGATAATGCGCACACGAGCTTGGCGAATAAATTGCGCTTCTTCGTCCTGAACCGACAATGTCGGCGCAGCGTCCAAAAATGTATTGCCTGACGACAGGTTCGGCAAAGCATGAGGGGGTGTTTCGTTCATTGCGCCCCACCCGTTTTTGGCGTTGTTTCGGATAGTGGCTTCTGCGCAATTACCTGCGCGACCTGCGCCAAAGTCATTGTGCGCGAGGCAGGCGTTGGCTGCAAATTCAATTGCTTACTCGCCAAAACCCGCAATCTTTCCGGGCTTTCCAAATGGGCAATTTCAGCTGACAGCATTTGTATGGCTTGCTTTTCAGATATAAGCGCTTGCTCGAATGTAGCTACCTTGGCCTTTGCGGCAAGCGTGTGCGCTTTGATAGAATAGAGCGCAACCAACAGACCAACAAATACGACCGTAGACACAATCCACCCCCATTTTGGAGCGCGGCGAACGAGAGAGTTTTGATACCTCATGACGACAACTTTCGTAAATTATCCAAATCCGGCACACGCGGCAACATGTCTTCAACCTCACTTGGCCAAATAGGTGCATCCGTGCGCACGCCGCAACGAAGCCTTGCGGAACGAGCGCGGGGGTTAGCTGCCAATTCCGCCTCCTTAGGCGCAACACCTGAACGCTTGGGAAGTGTAAATGACGGCGCATTGTCGCCATATTCCTCGGAAGCGCTTTGCGGCGGCAAGTGACGTGAGCCGCCCCTCACTTCACCACTTCGTTTGCGCAAGAAAGCCTTGACAATCCGGTCTTCCAAAGAGTGGAAACTAACAACAACAAGGCGACCGCCGGGCTTGAGAATACGCTCTGCCGCCAGCAAAGCCCGCACCAATTCACCCAACTCATCATTGACGAAAATCCGCAATGCTTGAAATACCTTTGTAGCCGGATGACGCTTACCGCCACTCCCGAGAGCCTGAGCCAGAACATTCGCTAATTGCAACGTAGTTTCTATGGGCGCATCTTCGCGAGCGCGGACAATGAAATCTGCACACCGTCGGGCGCGGCGCTCCTCGCCGTAGGCTTTAAATATTTGCTGCAAGTCATTGCGGGATAAATGCTTTATAGCATCATATGCACTTGCACCCGCATCTGAGGCATTGCCTGCCATTCGCATATCCAAAGGCCCGTCACGCATGAAAGAAAACCCGCGCTTATCCTGATCAAGCTGCATGGACGACACGCCTATATCCAGCACAATGCCGTCGACTAATTCACCGTTTGTGACTTTATCAAGTTTGGAAAACTCTGCCTCAACAAATGTAAACCGCACACCAAACTCACCCCGAATTGCATCCACATGGGGCGCTACATTTGGGTCGCGATCAAGACCAATAACACAACAATCTGCGGCTTGCAAAATATGCGCAGTATAACCACCCGCTCCAAATGTGCCGTCAATATAAACTTCACCATTTGCAGGTTTGAGGGCAGCCAATACCTCATTCATTAAAACCGGAATATGGCTTGCAGCACTGCTCATGTCGCCGAACCTTGTTCGGCCGCAAGCTTAACTTTTGCATATAAAGCCTGACGGCTTTCTTTGGCCAATTTACGCACCTGCTTTGCCTTGGACGAATAAGCATCCGCATCCCAAATTTCAAACCGTTCACCGAGGCCTACAAAGGTCACCTGCTTATCCAGACCAGCAAATTCAGCAAGCTCTTTGGGGAGAGAAACGCGACCATTGGCATCAAAGGAAAGCCGGAAGCTTTCGCCAAAATACGCCCGCTCAAAGGCAATTCGCGAATGATCATGAGGCTCAAGACTATTCAGCACTGACTGCTTGGCACGCATTAGCGCCATACCGCCGCCCTCTAACCATTTACCCTCAAGGCTAGGCCAAACAATTACACCGTCGAAATCATCGCCACGCTTAATACCGTCAAGCGCCACGACCGTGCGAAAGTCCGCAGGCACGGAAACCCGACCCTTGACATCCAAAGCATTGGTAAAGCGCGATAGAAACATTGCTTCCCCCATAGTTTTCGCGGTAACAAACAGCACGGTAAACCATCTACCGCTTGCAATGGTATACTATGGGCTAGAATGGGATGCAATCCCATTTAAAGGCTTTATTAAGCATAATTCGTAAATTTTAACGCTCTCAACAAGTAAAATGAAAACATAGCAAGAACAATTTTGCCATTTAATGGAGATTATTACAGGGCGATGCTTGCGCAGTTTCATCGTGCACTCATTTAAACACGGTTTCATATAGCTTAGGCTCAGGAGCTATTAATAGAATGATTAAATTAGTTTAGTAAACCTATTAGCGATATACGCGGATGGGTATCGGTGGTTTTTTGAGGTGTTTACATAATTGGATGCGTGTGCAGGGATTTTATAGCCCGGTGCGAACCTCCCCGGGTAATGTGTCGTTTTTGCTGCTCTTTTACTGCTCTTTTTGCAACAGCCTGACATGGCGCGCGAACACTAAACTAGTTTTCTAGTTTAGCTTAACCGCGATTGTGCCGTCCATTCAACCACCACTCTGGCCATAAATGTACCCGCCAGACGCCGCAGCGCAGGCGGCCCAATGTGCCAATCGGTTCGCGCCACCAGCCG
>JAKIUV010000055.1 GCA_021647375.1 Robiginitomaculum sp. | reverse complement strand
TCAAATTTACTCATTCTTCGTTCCTGTAAACACTCCGCCCAGCCCATGAAAAACTCCCAAAAGAAGAAATCCATAAACCGGACAAATGAAGTGCTACATAAAACGGACAATTAGAGTGCTAGCTACAGCTAACTTGCTTGGGATTGCGCCCAGTGTATAATTATGTTACACTGTCGCGAAGAGGGCATCTTTTTTGGAGAAGAAAATGAAAAAGTTCGCAACATCCACCCTACTCGCTTTGGCCGTCGCCACGGGCACTTTGGCCATAACAAGCCCGGCAATGGCTCGGAGTAATCAATTCGAATCGACCTTGCAAATGCCAGCAACATCAGTGCGTATTAATGTTACCCTCGGAGAAGATTTGGCGTTTCGTGCCGACAATCTCTCAACCAAAATCCGTGACCGTCATAACAGCCGTTCCCGAAATAACGGTTTCGCCAATAATGGCTATTTTGGGCAAAAAGATTTGGACAAATTGACCAAGCGCCTTAAATCCCGTATGGAAACCCGGCTCGCAAAAGACGGCATTACCGTGAGCGACGATGCCGCCACTGTTCTAAATTTGGTCATTACCGACGCAAGGCCTAACCGCCCGACCTTTAACCAAATGTCGAGAAGCGTATCGCTATCCATGCGCAGTTTTGGCGTCGGCGGTGCTAAATTTGAAGGCACACTTGTCAGCCCGTCCGGCGAGCAAGGAGAGGTTAGTTATGGCTGGTATGAAACCGACATTCGTGATGCACAATTCGGTGGCACTTGGTCAGACGCCCACCGCGCTATAGACCGTTTTGCCCGCAAAACCGCAAAATCATTGCGTTAAAACGGTTCCGGTATAGAATTAACGCACACCCAAATATTTATGGGTTTGCAAGCTGAGCCGCCATTTTGGGTGTGCTATACAATATTCAAAAGCGGCGCATTTGTTTGCGTCGCTTATTTCAATATTACCCGACTGGTCTTCCATCGGCTGTAAAGAGAACACATTAAAATCAAGGTTTGTAAAATCTTCCGGTCTGTTTTCCGCTTGCGGATACACCAGTTTTAATTCGTCGCCGGATATTTGGGCAAGCTTGGTATCCGCCTTTGGGCTAACGCATAACCAATCAATGCCTGCGGGAGCCGCTATCGTGCCGTTGGTTTCCACACCAATTTTAAACCCGACTTTGTGCAGGGCGGCGATCAACGCGGTGTCCAACTGCAATAAAGGTTCTCCGCCCGTACAGATAACCCACGCCTCCCCCTCTTGTTTCGGCCAATAAGACCAAACTTCCTCGGCCAATGCTTGGGCAGTTTTAAACTGACCACCACCGAGACCGTCAAAGCCAACAAATTCCGTATCGCAAAATTTGCACACGGCAGCCGCCCTGTCTTGCTCGCGGCCTGACCAAAGATTACATCCGGAGAAGCGCAAAAACACGCTTGGGCGACCCGTATGGGCGCCCTCGCCCTGTATAGATAAAAATATTTCTTTGACGGAATAGGTCACGATTTATATGCCGCCCAGCCATTTGCACGTAAAACACAAGCCGGGCATTCGCCGCAGCCATAGCCCCAAGCGTGCCGTTCGCCCCGCTCGCCCATATAACATGTGTGGGAATATTGGTTGATCAGTGCGACCAAAGCCGCCCCCCCCAACCGTTCGGCCAATTGCCAAGCGCCAGCTTTGGAGAGAAACATCAAAGGCGTATGCAATTTAAACTCCGTGTCCATGCCCAGCGAAAGCGCCTTAATCGTCGCATCCAAAGTATCCTTACGGCAATCGGGGTAGCCAGAGAAATCCGCTTCGCACATACCCGCCACCAAATTATGCACACCGCGTTTATATCCCAGCGCGGCTGCAAAATTTAGGAAAATAATATTGCGCCCTGGTACGAAAGTATTGGGTAGCCCGTCGCCTGTTTCCGTAATTTCAATATCACGGGTAAAAGACGTATTGCTTATTTCACCGAGTACCGACAAATCCAAAACCCGGTCTTTGCCAAGCTTGTGCGCCCAGTGCGGGAAAGTGGCTCGTATTTGCGCCAGCACATCACCCCGGCACTGCATCTCGACCATATGGCGTTGTTCGTAATCGAAACCCAGCGTCTCTACATGGTCAAACTTATCTAGCGCCCATGCGAGTATGGTGGCCGAATCTTGTCCGCCTGAAAACAGTATCAGAGCTTTCCCTTCATTGATCATGCCCGCCCTATATCGCGTCTTTTCGCCCCTGACCAGTGCCTTATCCCACTTCTTGGCATCAAACTTGAATAGAGAAGAGTGAGAAGAAAAACGCTCTGTACTCAAGAGCGAATCAGATAAGCAGGAAGCAGAGGCAATTATGGGTATTAAAAAGAAAATCTTTCTGGGATGGGTAGCACTCGAAGCCGTCGTTTTGCTTATTGGCCTGCCAGCCGCAGCGCAAATCGTTGACCGGGTGATGTTCACCGCCGCCCCACGCGCCGCTCATGCAGTCACCCCTATCGCCCCCGGCCTGACCGAGATTATGGTCGCCTCCAATGCACCATTTACAATACTGTCGGAAGGTGCCGTTGGCGAAATGTCTCTTATGTTAACTGTTAGCGGAACAATCAACGGCAAAGCTTTTGGCGGTAATGCGCAAGACCCAGGGCAAATCGAGGACTGCGTTCTCTCAACTGCCGCCGCCCCAACGGCTCTTTACACGGCAACCCGCAGAACCGCCGCCAACCGGGGCGAAGTCATCGGCCAAGCCGTCATGGTGCATATAAAATACGACCCTAGCCTCACGCCAAAATTTTCGGTTCAAACCCTAGATCATCCAGCGGCAAAATCTGCCGCCTTGGCCATGCCTTGTCAGGTTGTGAGCAGTTAATTAGGGCGTAGACTCATTAATTTGTAAAAGCCTGGGGCTGTATAGATTTGATAATGCTATCAGCTTCATAGACATTGTCACCGAGGCCGTCTGTGGCGTTCAAGAGAATGATCTCCATACTGGCAGAAACCCGGTTACCTTGCATGGCACGAACAATATCATTAACCCCGATGCCAATGCCAACATTGGTACGGCTGCCCCCATAACGCCCGTAACGCCCCCCGCCACTACCGATGCCAATACCGATAGACGAAGAAATGCCGGAACGCCCTCGGTCTTGGGAATTGGTGCCGCTACCGATAACCCGAAAATGGCTAAAGCCCTCGCCTTTGGTGAGTTCGGCAGAGCGCAGAAGCGCCAAATTGCGGGCTTCGTCAGCATTGCGCCCCGTAAAGTTAACATGAAAACGGTCGCTTTCGATTTTCTGGCTAGCAAAACCAAGACCACTACCTTGAGCAGGGCCATATGCCGTTGGGCCAGTTGCGCAGCCCGACAAACTGGCAGTAAAAAGCGTGGCACTCACCACAGATAAAAGTAGTTTTTTCATGAGATCAGCCCTTTGTGCGGTTTACGATGCTTTTAGCATACACCAAACCACACAAAAGTAAAAATCACAATACAGATTAATTGCAGTGCGTAATTCTTAGGCTCTAAGCCTAGCTAGACGGCGCACCCATCCAGAAGAAATTGCACTTATTACCGTCCGGATCGCGGAAATATCCGGCATAGAAACTACCGTCGCCGCGCGCGCCAGCCGGGCCTTCACACGTCGCGCCCAGTTCAATAGCTTTGGCATATAATTTATCAACCGTTTCTGGTGTGTCCGCAATAAATGCCGTCATGCCGCCATTGCCGACCGTAGCATCTTTTCCGTCATGAGGGCGGCAAATAGAAAATGCTGGTTGTCCAGGCTTCACGGCCCAGGCAATAAACCTGCCTTCGTCTTCCATCATCCGTTTTGCCCCCATTTCGCCGAGCAATGCATCATAAAATGCTGCCGATTCGTCGAATTTATTGGTTCCCACCATTTGGTAGCCGATCATAGTTTTCTCCATATTATTACGTCTATTAGCAAAGCTATAGCTTGATTTTCGTTACTTGAACAATTTATAATCAACTAACGCCCATACTTAAACGAATACGAGTTTGGCAATTGAGAGACAGGTCTTTTCGAGAATATGTTATGCCAAACCAATATAGTATAGATAATATTTTGACGCCCCTAGCGTTAACGGTGATTATTGACAATGTCGTCCGTGATCCCGAGCTTTCGGAATTCGTCGTGCAAGCCGAAGGCTTGCTAGACCTTCTGGAACACGAGCATGGGATGAATTCCGGGGAAATAATTAACTGGTTCCATGACAATGAAGCCACTTTACTCAAACGCATGAAAAGTGCGCGTAAGAACACATATGTTCTGACTATACTCAACCAATTCAAAGACGATGATATGGTGATCGAGGCTATGTATGATGCAATGCTGGCGATTTCTATATCTGATAAAGAATATCATGTGGACGAATCAGATTTGATAAAATCCGCCGCATCATTGTGGGGCTATGAACGCCCGCCGTTCAAAGTGATCGGAAAACAATAGCACATGCCCTCCTACAAAACATGATTGACTGGACACTGTTTGCCGCCTTTGTGGCATTTGCCTTTACGTCTGCGTTTACGCCGGGACCTAATAATTTTATGTTGATGTCATCGGGAGCCTTGTTTGGCTTTCGAAAAACCACACCTCACATTATGGGGGTCGCGTTTGGTTTTAACTTGGTCATGTTGGCCGCATTGTTAGGCATGGGCGTCGTGATCGAGACATTTCCGTGGCTACTGACCTTTGTGAAAGTCGCAGGCGCGGCCTGGCTAGCTTGGCTGGGGGTGAAGTTTTTCAAAGCGGCTTTGGCGCATAAGCAAAAAACCACGTCCTCGACAAACGATAAACCGGAGCAAAAACAAAGGTCGCGACCGTTTCGGTTCTACGAAGCCGTCCTGTTTCAGTGGGTTAACCCGAAAGGTTTAATCATGGCCTTGGCAGCGGCAGGCGCATATGTAGGCATTTCCGATGATTTCAAACTCAGAACTTTGCTCATATGCGGTACGTTTTTAATGATGGGTGTAACCTCAGCTTCAACATGGGCTGTCGCTGGCAGCGCCCTTAACCGCCTGATGTCACACGGACGTTCAGCCGTCGTACTCAACATAATTATGGGGCTACTCCTATTCGCAACCGCCGCCATGATTTTGATGGCACACACAGAGCCAACAACCGTCACAATATAACCGTAATAACTTGTCCATGCTCATCCATGCTGGAATAATATGAAGTCGCAAACCTACTTGCAAACAAAGCCATCCCGCGCCATATAGGCGCAAATTTCAATTTACCACATAGGAGCCTTCCGTGGCACGTCAATTTATTTATCACATGCAGGGTTTAACCAAAAAATTTGGCAATAAAACCGTTCTCGACAATATTCATTTGTCTTTTTATCCAGATGCTAAAATCGGCATGGTCGGAATTAATGGCTCTGGTAAATCGACATTGCTGAAAATTATGGCGGGTGTTGACCAAGATGTTACGGGCGAACATTGGGCAGCTGAGGGCACCAAAATTGGCTATCTGCCCCAAGAGCCGCGCCTCGACGAGAGCAAAGACGTTTGGGGTAATGTCATTCTTGGCTGTGAAGACAAAATCATTTTCGATAAATATAATGCCGTCGCCATGAAAATGGCCGAAGAATATACCGACGAATTGATGGAAGAAATGACGGCTTTACAGGAACACGTCGACAATAATGACGCGTGGGACATTGATAGCAAAATTGAAATGGCCATGCAGGCACTTGGCTGCCCACCGGGAGATTGGGACGTTAAAAACCTGTCGGGCGGCGAAGCGCGGCGGGTCGCGATTTGCCAGCTTTTACTCTCCAAGCCGGACATGCTTTTGATGGACGAACCGACCAACCATTTGGACGCGGAGACCGTGGCTTGGCTTGAGAATTATCTCAAGAATTATAAAGGCGCGATTATTCTCATCACCCATGATAGATATTTCCTCGATAATATCACCTCATGGACATTGGAAATCGACCGGGGGCGCGGCCTGCCTCACGAAGGTAATTACTCCTCTTGGGCGGCTGCCAAACATAAACGTATGCAACAAGAGGGCCGCGAGGGTGATGCCAAAGAGCGCGCCCTGAAACGCGAGCTGGACTGGATCCGCTCCAACCCGAAAGCTCGTCAAGCCAAATCCAAAGCCCGGATTTCGGCTTTTGAAAAATTGCGTGACAGCGCCGAGAGCGAGAAAGTGACAACGGCTGAAATGCGTATTCCGCTGGGGCCAAGGCTCGGTAATGTGGTGGTTGAAGCTGATAATGTTAGTAAAGGTTTTGGCGATAAGTTATTGATTAAAGGCCTTTCTTTCCGCCTACCGCCCGGCGGTATTGTCGGTATAATTGGCCCCAATGGTGCCGGTAAAACCACTCTGTTTAAAATGATCACAGGTGCGGAACAACCGGACGCCGGTACGTTCAAAGTCGGTGAAACCGTGGTGCTTGGTTATGTGGACCAAAGCCGCGATGCGCTCGACCCTAAGAACAATGTCTGGGAAGAAATCACGGGCGGCAGCGAAGTCCTCGATCTCGGACAGCGCGAAATGAACAGCCGCGCCTATGTTGGCACATTTAATTTCAAAGGCACAGACCAGCAAAAAAATGTTGGCAAGTTGTCGGGCGGGGAACGCAACCGCGTCCATTTGGCTAAAATGCTGACCAAACCGTCTAATCTGCTCTTGCTCGATGAACCGACCAATGATCTGGATATGGAAACCCTATCCGCCCTTGAAGATGCCCTAGAGCATTTCGCCGGCTGCGCCGTAATCATCTCCCATGATAGATTTTTCCTCGACCGTATCTGTACCCATATCCTCGCCTATGAAGGCAATAGCCATGTGGAATGGTTCGAAGGCGGTTTCTCTGATTATATCGAAGACAAAAAACGCAGGCTCGGTGATGATGCCGATATTCCGCGCAAGCTAAAATTCATGAAATTTGAGCGTTAATAAAAGGAACAAAGAGACTGCGACGAAATGACATAGTTTTTATATCATTTAATGATTGTGCGTGCAGGCTAATGCTGTAAGAGGCGTTCGGTGTTTAGAATTATATCAATTCTAAAACCAACGAATTCTAACAACAAAGAGCCAGCGCAATGACCCATTATATTGAATATATCCCGATTATCACGACTATTTTCTCCGTATTTTTCTTCCGTGAAATTTTCGCCCATTACCGCCGCACAAAGACAACTTATTTGCTGTGGTGGACGCTCGGCGTCGTCGCTTTTGGCCTAGGAACCTTAACCGAAAGCATCAATGTTTTGTTTGGTTGGAGCCAGTTGAATACCAAGGCTTGGTATATTGTCGGTGCGCTTTTGGGCGGGTTCCCGCTCGCACAAGGTTCGGTCTATTTATTGATGAACCGCAAATTCGCCAATGCCACAACCATATTATTTGTCTCACTTATCATAGGCGCCGGGGTTTGCGTTATGCTCTCCCCTATCGCTATTCCAGACGATTTTGCGGGCAAATTAACGGGTAAGGTATTTGAATGGAAATGGGTTCGGTTGTTCTCAATCCCTATCAATATTTACGCCCTCATCTTCTTGGTCGGCGGGGCGATATATTCGGCAATCCGCTACTATGCCAAGGCCGATCACCAAGCCCGTTTCAAAGGTAATATTTTCATCGCCTTTGGGGGCTTACTCCCCGGCATAGGCGGCACCTTCACCCGTATGGGGCATGTCAATGTGTTGTATGTAACAGAATTAGTCGGGCTAACTCTGATTTATATTGGCTATAAAATCATTAAAACAGAAAACTGGAAAGCACGAAACAAAGGTTCATAGTCTTCAATCATCCGAAATATCGGCTAAAGTAGGCGCACCGGTGAGCGCCATACTGACGTCCATTTCGGCTTTGAAAGTCCGCAAGAGCGCATCCAGTCCAGCTTCGCCAAGCGCCGCCAATGCCCATACCCACGGCCTGCCGATCATGACCGAATGTGCGCCATTGGCCAGTGCTTTGACAATGTCTTGACCATTACGCACGCCGCCGTCCATGATGATGGTGGTCTTGTTGCCGACGGCATCTCGAATGCGCGGCGTCATTTTAATGGTCGAAGACACGCCGTCCAATTGCCGTCCGCCGTGGTTGGAAACCACAAGTGCGTCCGCCCCGGCAGCCACAGCGTCTTGCGCATCTTCGGAGTTTAAAATACCTTTGATGATTAAATTCCCGTCCCAAATTGACCTAAGCCATTCAATATCTTGCCACGTACAAGACGGGTCAAATTGGGCATCAACCCAAGCTTTGAAGTCTACCAAGGACTTTGCACTTGGCACGAAGTCTGCCAGATTACCAAATGTGTGGGGCTTGCCTTTAATGGCCACATCCACGAGCCAGCCGGGATGAGTCGGGTATTCCAGAGCGGCTCGAAGCTTGCCCAAACCCGACAATCCGCCCGCCATGCCGTTGCGTACATCGCGGTATCTTGCCCCGACCACGGCAAGATCCACGGTAAACACCAAAGTTTTACACCCGGCAGCTTTGGCTCGACTCAACAGGTCTTTCACATAGCCCCGGTCACGCATCATATAAAGCTGGAACCAAAATGGTTTGGTCGCGGCGGCGGCGACTTCTTCTAACGAGCATATGGAGACGGTCGAGAGACAAAACGGTATCCCGGCTTTCTCTGCCGCCCTGACCGCTTGCACCTCTGCGCGCCGCGCCATCATGCCCGCAAGGCCAATGGGGGCGAGCGCCAGCGGCAGCGCCAAATCTTCACCGAGCAATTTAAGCTCGGTATCAATATTGGAGACATCGCGCATGACACATTGCTGCATCTGGATTTTTTCAAAATCCGCAACATTGGCGTTCAGGGTTTTTTCGCCGTAAGCCCCCCCGTCAATATAATCGAACAAATTACGCGGCAGGCGTTTTTCTGCGAGACGGCGGTAGTCGCTGGTTGATGCTGGGACGAGGTTCAGGCTTGGCATTATCTAACCGCCCGGCGACGGAATAATGGCTTCGACCAGACGCGGGCCTTTATGGGCGAGCGCGTCCTTGAGAACCTTGTGGAAAGCCTCAGCCGTATCAGCCCGCACGGCTGGTACGCCTTGACCCTCTGATAATTTGACCCAGTCAATAGTCGGGTTGGATAGGTCGAGCATGGATAAAGCCTTTGGCCCCGGATTGCTCACCCCGACCCGCGCCAGTTCAATATTGAGAATGGCATAGCTGGAATTGTTGAGAATGACCGTGGTCACGTCGAGGTTTTCCCGCGCCATGGTCCACAAGGCTTGCAGCGTGTACATAGCACTGCCGTCGGCTTGCAAACATATGACTTTGCGGTCCGGGCAAGCAATAGCCGCGCCAACACCGACCGGAAGCCCCTGCCCGATTGAACCGCCCGTCAGGTTGAGCCAGTCATGTTTGGCCGCGCCCGCTGTCAGCGGAAACAGTGCAAGCCCAGAGGTCGCCGCTTCGTCTGAAATTATGGCGTTGTCCGGCATAAGTTCTGCGACAACCGCGCCAACACTGGCCGCCGTGAGCCGCCCCGGCTCGGCGGGCATAAGCATGGGGGCTTGGACATTGGCGGGTTCTTTCGGCGCGTCCAACGCACCTGCCAAACGCCTCAAAGCGTCCTCAGCGTCCCGGTGGACATCAGCTAGCGTAACCAGTTCCGTATGCGCCGCCGGAATAAAACTGGGTTTGTCCGGATAGGCAAAGAACGATACGGGCGGCTTGGCACCGACAAATATGATACGGTCAAAATCTTTGATATAGTCCGCCGCCATTTCGCCGAAATATGGTAGGCGTTCCAGCACCACCCGCCCGGCTCCGCGTTGCAAACGGGTTTGGAAAGTTTCGCATAGCAAACGACACCCGGTAGCAGCGGCAATGCGCCCGGCCTGTACCAATGCATCTTCGCGCAAGGCACGATTGCCCAAAAACAAAGCCGTATTGCCAGACTTATTCAAAGCCCGAACGGCTTTGGCAAGAGCAGCTTTGGTGATAGGTTTGGGCGGGGACAGCTTTGCAGGCTTAGCAGTTTCTTTACACGTGTCCCAAGCGTGATTGGCGGGGGCTATCAAAGTCGCCACTTGCCCTGGATAGACCATGGCCGCTTCAATGGCTTGCGCACCTTTCTTGGCTAAATCATCCGGTGATGTGGATGTTCCGACCCAGTTCGACATAGGCGCGGCAACGCCCGCAATATCCGATGTAAGCGGTGCATCATAGTCAAGGTGATAGGTCGCATGGTCACCAACAATATTGACCACCGGAGAATAGGCTCGCCGCGCATTGTGCAAATTGGCCAAACCATTGCCCAGCCCTGCTCCTAAATGCAGTAAAGTCGCCGCAGGTTTATCGGCCATGCGCCCATAACCGTCAGCGGCTCCGGTGACGACACCTTCAAACAAACCCAGCACGGCGCGCATTTTAGGCTGGCCGTCAATAGCCGCCACCATATGCATTTCGGATGTCCCCGGATTGGCAAAGCAAACCTCGACCCCGCTATCACTTAGAACCTGAATTAAAGCTTCTGCACCATTCACCGCATTCTCCTCATTTGCATTTCGCGACAGTCCATATACCGCCTAATCCCAATTGACTTTTCACTACATAGTACATTTTTCACATATGGGACAAACCCTAATCCAAATTCAGAAGCGCCGGATCACCGCCTTGGGCAGAGATGTTGTTGGTTATTGTGCGTTCCGAGGCAAACCTTGGCAGATAGTGCGGGCCGCCCGCCTTGGGGCCTGTACCCGACAAACCAACGCCGCCAAAGGGTTGCACGCCGACCACCGCGCCGATTATGGTGCGGTTGATATAGAGATTGCCTGCCGGGACGAGGTCAGCAATTTTTTCGGCAAAACTATCAATGCGCGAATGCACGCCCAATGTAAGCCCGTAGCCTTTGGCGGCAAATTCAGCCGCAATTTTCGGCAAGTCTTTGTGGCGGTAACGCAGCACGTGCAGAATGGGGCCAAATTCTTCTTTGGTCAGGGCGTCTAGGGAGCTGATCTCCACCAATGTGGGCGGTACGAAGGAACCATTTTTGGGAAAATCGCAGACACGCAGAATTTTTTCTTCGCGTTTCATCCGTTCAATATGGGCTACGAGGCCTGCACGAGCGTCTTCGTCGATCACCGGCCCCACATCTGTGGTCGCCAGCGCAGGGTCACCGATCTCCAGTTCACCCATGGCCCCTTTCAAGCATTCAATAAAGCTGTCCGCCGTCTCAACCGGGAGAAACAACACGCGCAGCGCCGAACAGCGCTGTCCGGCGGCATTGAACGCGGATGCGACCGCATCGTCAACCACTTGCTCTTTTAGGGCGCTGGTATCGACAAACATGCCGTTAAGCCCGCCCGTTTCTGCGATAAGGACGGGGATAGAGCCGTCTTTTGCCGCCAAGGTTCTGTTGATAATCTTCGCAACTTCTGTAGAGCCTGTGAAGCACACGCCCGCCACATCTTGGTGGGCGGTGAGTGCCGCACCAATTTTCGCGCCGGAGCCGGGCAGAAAGTGCAGAACATCCTTAGGAAGGCCAGCTTTTTGGAAGAGTTCCACCGCCGCAAAAGCTACTAATGGGGTTTGCTCGGCGGGCTTGGCCAAAACGGTATTGCCAGCCGCCAAAGCCGCCGCGATTTGTCCGGTGAATATGGCCAGCGGGAAGTTCCACGGGCTAATACACACGAATACACCCCGTCCGCGCAGAGCAAAGTGGTTGGTCTCCCCGGCTGGCCCAGGAAGCTTTTTCGGGGTGCCGAATGTGCGTTTAGCCTCTACGGCATAATAACGCAAGAAGTCCACCGCTTCACGTACTTCTGTGACACCGTCCGGAAAGCATTTACCCGCTTCCAGCGCCATCAAGGCTGTGAAATACTCGGTCTTTTCCTCCAGAGAATCGGCTATTTTGTTCAAAATCTCGGCGCGCTTGCTACCGCCGAGATTGTCCCATGCCGGATAGGCAGATTTGGCGGATGTGAACGCTTTTTCTATGTCTGCATCACTCGACACCCCACAAGAGCCAATAATCGCGCCATTATGCGGCGCATCAACGGGGTCACCGCCTTTTGTGTTGGATTTTCCAGCAATAATTGGCCCAGCGGCTATTTTTTTAAGGCTTGCAGCCCTTTGTTCCAAATCTGCGCGGTTTTTGGCTTGGCTAAGGTCAATACCGCGCGCATTTTTCCGGCTTGAACCATAAATATCTATGGGTGCCGGAATTTTATCATGACGGACGGGGGATGTATTAGAAAACGGCGACTTCGCCACCTGTTCCGGAGGCACATTTTCGTCTAAAAACGAGTGGACAAATGAGGTGTTGGCACCGTTTTCCAGTAACCGGCGCACCAAATATGGTAGTAAGTCCTCGTGAGCGCCAACAGGTGCATATACCCGGCACGGATGCGGGTGTTCCGGGCCGTCGTAAACCGCCGCATACAAAGCCTCGCCCATACCGTGCAGGCGTTGGAACTCGTAATGACCGCCGCCAGACGCCATTTCCTCGATGGCAGCTACCGTGTTGGCATTGTGCGTTGCAAATTGGGAGTATATCCAGCGCCCCGCATCCAAAAGACCCCGCGCACAAGCCAAATATGACAAATCCGTGGTCGGTTTTCGCGTCCATACCGGGAAGTCAGGATGACCTTCGACCTGGCTGTGTTTTATCTCCGTATCCCAATAAGCCCCCTTGACCAAACGCACCATTAATCGCCGCCCTTTACCGCCCCGGCAATTTCGCGCCAAGTCCGCCAAATTTGCCACGACATCAACGCAGCGTTTCTGATAAGCTTGTATGGCAAGGCCCAACCCTTCCCAATCGCCTAACTCTTCTTCATCAACCAATTTACTAAATAACTTCAGAGAGATAACCAGACGGTCAGCTTCCTCGGCGTCTATTGTAAAGTTGAGATTTGCTTTTGCAGCCTCTACGGCAAGCACTTTTATTTTGGGGTAAAGTTCCGCCCAAAGGCGCTCTTCTTTTACTGCTTCGTAGCGCGGATGCAGGGCCGATAATTTAACCGAAATACCATGCTTTTTTTCGGGCGGAATATTAGCGTCTTGCGCCTTACCAAGTTCGATAATTGCATCCCAATAAGCTTTGAAATATTTATCAGCATCCCGAGATGTTCGCGCCCCCTCGCCCAGCATGTCAAATGAGCAAATCGCAGGTTTTTTGCCCAATTCCAACGTCTTGGCTTTACCCAAAGCCGCATCGATCGTGCCGCCGACAACAAATTGTTCGCCCATAATACGCATTGCTTGCATCATGGCGGCACGGATCACTGGCTCCCCTGCCCTACGTGTCAGGGATTTCATAAATTTGGCCGGATTGTTGCGCATGGTTTTGTCGACATTGACCACGGCACCCGTCAGCATCAGCCCCCAAGTGGAAGCATTGACCAGCCAACTATCGGATTGGCCTTTATGATCCCCCCAATCGCCTGATGAAATTTTCTCAGCAATCAGTTTGTCCGCCGTTTCCCCGTCCGGAACTCGCAGGAGCGATTCCGCCAGGCACATCAAAGCTAACCCTTCTTTATTGGAAAGCCCGAACTGTTCAAGGAAGCTTTCCATCATGCCCTTTTGGGTAGCCATTTTGCGCGCCCTTTTGACCATAGCCACAGCATTGTCATTGATACGGCGTTGTTCTGGCGCTTCTAGACGCGTCAAAGCCACCAGCCCAGCCGCCAGTGTGTTTTCATCGGCAAATTTGTTATTATCCAGAACTTCCCAATTTATCATGGCGAGCCTTCCTTGTTTTTTAACATTCTGACTGATATTAACCTATTATTTGCCGATACCCCCATAGAAAATCGTCGCACGGTCATAAAATATTAATTTTGGAGAAAACTTTGGCACAGAAACAGCAAAAGGAGCCAGTTCAACTGATAGCCTTTGATTTTGACGGCACCATTACAACTGCAGACACATTTGCCCTATTTTTGCGCTATTGGGCAGGTACACCGCGTTGGATATTTAACCTCTTGAAATTATTGCCTATTTTTATAGCCTACACACTAAAGATAATTGATCGCGACAAGGTGAAAGAACATGTGGTCAGAACTTTTTTCAAAGGCGCAGACGAAGAAGCGCTGAACAGACGCGCCAAACAATTCGCCCGCGAAGTCATACCAGGTTTGATTCGCCCCAAAGCTCTTGAAGTCCTTAAAGAGAAGAATAAACCGCCCTATACATTATATATAGTTTCCGCATCTATTAACCATTATCTGGATGTATGGGCAATTGACAACGGAATTTCGAACGTTATCGCAACAAATTTACACGCGGTTAATGGACGGTTAACAGGGGAGTTGTCGGGGCCAAACTGTTGGGGACAAGGCAAAATGGCCAAAATTACGGCTGAAATGGCGCAAACCCCCTTTAAAATTGTAGAAGCATACGGTGATACCCGTGGTGATAGAGAAATGTTGCACGCCGCACAGGAGTCTTTCTTCAAGCCTTTTCGCCTGTAACTAAAAAACATTTGCTTTACCCCAGAAAAATGTACTAACCATGCATTAAAGCCTAGCCTTTAGATTAACTTTTGGTTAGGGTTACGTTCGTGTCTGTGTTTTGCAGATTTTAATTTATTGAGTTTTGGGGGTTTTCATTATGAAACGCACTCTTTTATTGGCCGTATGTACAGCGGCTTTAGCTATTCCAACTATTGCCCAGGATTTGCCGCCCGGCAATCCACTTCCCGGCGAATGCTTCGCCCGGGTAATTGTTCCCGCACAGTATTCCGTTTCATCTGAACAAATCGTCCTGCAAGACACTGGTGAAGAACTGCGGAAAATCCCTGCTCGTTATGAGACCGTTACCGAACGTGTTCTTGTTCAGGAGGCCAGCTTTGAGCTTGCCACTATTCCGGCCACATATAAAACTGTGACAGAAACTGTCGTTGTTTCTGATGCTTCCACTGAAATCATTTCCGTGCCTGCCGTATACGGCACGGCAACTGAAACTGTTGTGGTTCAACCAGAATCAGTAGAATACACCTCAATCCCCGCCGTTTACGAAACAGTGACAGAGACTGTTGTTGTTCAGGACGCTTCCACCCAACTCGTATCCATCCCCCCAGTTTACGAAACGGTCAGCGAGACGGTTGTTGTTAAAGAGGCGACCACTGAAATAGTAACAATCCCGGCTACATATACAACTGTCAGCGAGACAGTCGTCGTGCAGCCACAATCCGTAGATTATGTAACAGTGCCAGCCACATATGAGACCGTCTCCGAGACGGTCGTTGTACAAGAGGCGTCCACTGATTTGATCACTATTCCAGCTACTTTCGAAACCGTTAGCGAAACCGTAGTGGTTTCCGATGCGTCAACAGAGATGGTCACTATCCCTGCCGTTTACGAAACAGTGTCACAAACTATGGTGGTTCAAGAAGCGTCTACCGATTTGGTGACTATTCCTGCCACATATACAACTGTCACTGATACCGTTGTTGTTCAGGCCGCGAGCGTTGATTATGTTACTGTTCCGGCAACTTACGAGACAGTATCCGAAACCATCGTGGTACAAGATGCTTCCACACAAGTTATCACGATCCCGGCTACATTTGAAACTGTGACCGAAACCATCGTAGTTCAAGCTGCAAGCACCGAGCTTGTCAGCGTGCCAGCCAAATACGGCACGGTTACTGAAACTATTGTGGTTCAAGACGCCTCAACACAAATGGTGTCTATCCCTGCAACATATGAGACCGTGACCGACACAGTAGTTGTTCAGGCACAGTCCGTTGATTATGTCACCGTTCCGGCAACATATGAAACCGTTTCCGAGACTATGGTTGTTCAGGATGCATCAACTGAATTGGTTGCTATTCCGGCGACTTACAGAACTGTAACCGACACTGTTGTGGTCACACCACAAACCGTCGATTATGTGACTATTCCTGCCGTATACGAAACGGTTACCGAAACTATTGTGGTTCAAGAAGCCTCTACAGAGCTTGTATCTGTTCCGGCAACTTACGAAACTGTGAGCGACACTATTGTGGTTCAAGCCGCAGGTGTTGACTATGTCACTGTTCCAGCAACATACGAAACCGTTTCTGAAATGGTTGTGGTTCAAGAAGCCTCTACCGACTTGATTACCATTCCTGCCGTATATGAAACCGTATCCGATACCGTTGTTGTTCAGGCCGCAAGCGTTGAATATATCAGCGTACCAGCCGTGTACGAAACTGTATCCGAGACCGTTGTTGTACAAGACGCGTCTATTGAATTGGTAACAATTCCGGCGACTTACGAAACCGTGACCGATACGATTGTAGTTCAGCCGCAATCAGTAGATTATGTCACCGTGCCAGCCGTTTACGAAAACGTATCCGAAATGGTTGTGGTGCAAGAAGCCTCTACAGAATTGTTGCAAATTCCAGCCGTTTACGAAACCGTTTCTGAGACCGTTGTGGTTCAACCTGCTAGCGTTGATTATGTGACGGTTCCGGCGACCTATGAGACCGTTTCCGAAATGGTTGTGGTGCAAGAAGCCTCTACAGAAGTGCTAACTATTCCAGCCGTATTCGAAACTGTGACAGAAACTGTTGTGGTTACGCCGCAAACTGTTGAATATATCATGGTTCCGGCGGTCTATGAGACAATTTCAGAAGCCTATGTGGTGCAAGAAGCCTCTACCGAGCTTGTATCCGTTCCGGCGACTTACGAGACCGTTACAGACACAGTTGTGGTAACCCCGCAATCCGTTGATTATGTCACGGTTCCTGCGACTTACGAAACATACCAAGAAACAATCGTTGTTCAGGATGCTTCAGTGGAGCTTGTTACCGTTCCAGCGACTTACGAAACTGTAACCGAGACCATTGTGGTTCAAGCCGCAGGTGTTGACTATGTTACCGTTCCTGCAACCTACGAAACCGTTTCTGAAATGGTTGTCGTACAAGAAGCATCTACGCAGCTTGTCCAAATTCCAGCGGTTTACGAGACAGTTTCCGAAACCGTTGTGGTGCAAGCCGCAGGTGTTGAATATGTCAGCGTACCAGCCGTGTACGAAACTGTGACAGAGACCGTTGTCGTACAAGAAGCCTCTACCGATTTGGTGACTATTCCAGCGACTTACGAAACCGTGACCGACACGATTGTGGTTCAGCCGCAAAGTGTGGATTATGTCACCGTACCGGCGACATATGAGACCGTTTCTGAAATGGTTGTCGTACAAGAAGCCAGCACAGAAATGGTCACTATCCCAGCTGTATTCGAAACCGTTTCTGAGACCTTTGTGGTTCAAGCTGCGGGCGTTGATTATGTGACCGTACCGGCGACATATGAGACTGTTTCCGAAACCGTAGTGGTTCAAGAAGCCTCTACTCAACTGGTGACTATCCCGGCCGTGTTCGAGACCGTAACAGAAACCGTTGTGGTCACACCGCAAACCGTTGATTATGTCACTGTTCCAGCTACATATGAGACCGTTTCCGAAACTATCGTGGTTCAGGAAGCCTCTAGCGAGTTGATTTCTATCCCAGCGACATATGAGACTGTGACTGAAACAATGGTAGTGCAAGAAGCCTCTACTGAACTCGTGACATCACCAGCAGTGTTTGAAACTGTTTCCGAAACCGTTGTGGTTCGCGAAGCCTCTACTGAGTTGGTATCCGTACCAGCTACATATGAGACAGTAACAGACACAGTTGTAGTTACGCCGCAAACTGTAACTTACGAAACCGTTCCAGCCCAGTACGAAACCTATCAAGAAACCATCGTGGTTCAGGAAGCGTCTACTGACCTGATTACTATACCGGCGACATACGAAACTGTTACCGAAACGGTAGTTGTTCAAGAAGCTTCCACTGAACTAGTAAGCATTCCAGCCGTGTACGAAACAGTGACCGAAACGGTTGTTGCTCGCGAGGCGTCTACTGAACTAGTAAGCATTCCAGCAACATACAGAACCGTGAGCGACACGGTTGTGGTCACACCGCAAACCGTCAATTATGTAACTATTCCAGCGACTTACGAAACTTACCAGGAAACCATCGTGGTTCAGGAAGCGTCTACCGAATTGGTAGCCATCCCTGCGACTTACCGTGATGTTACAGAGACTGTAGTTGTTCAGGAAGCTTCTGTAGAATTGGTAGCCGTCCCGGCAACCTACACGACTGTCACCGAAACAATGGTTGTACAGCCAGAGACGGTTGAATATGCGACAATTGGTGCGAAATTCCGCACCGAAACTGGTACATATCAAGCGTCCGATTCTGTTGAGCGCATGGTGGTTATTCCGGCAACATATGATACAGTTACTGAAACCTATGTAGTTCAAGAAGCCGCTACATCATTGCGTGCAATTCCGGCCACATACAGAACTGTAACCGAAACTATCGTGGTACAGCCTGCCCGCACAGAAATTCAAGTCATTCCGGCTCAGTACGAAACACGCACTGAACGCCTGCTAATCTCTCCGGCACGCGAAGAATGGAAACCTGCGAACCAGGCGCGTAATTTCAGCCAAATCCAAAGAAGCGGTGTTATTTCTTCCAATACCCGTTACCAATTCACCGAGTTTGATGGCACGTCCAACCAGATCATTCAGTCCACAGAGACTATTGTGAACGCAACTGGCGAGATTTTGTGTCGTGTATTGATCCCGGCAACTTACAAAACCATCACCAAGCGTGTTTTGGTGACACCTGCACGGACAGTTGAGAAAACTATCCCTGCCGTTACCCGTCAAATCACACGCCGTGTTGTTGCAACATCTGCAACAACCGAGGAAGTCGTATTACCAGCTAAAACTGGTACAATTACCCGACGTGTGGTGCGCACACCAGCTCGCGTTATGAGCTGGCGTGAAGCTAAAGAAGCCAACCTTTTAGGTATGATTTCAGGTTATAATAATGACGGAACGATATCCGGCTTTATTGACCGCGATAGCAATGGTGCGGATGACCGTGATGGTTTATCCAGTTCAGCAGCTCGCGCTGCCGATCGCCGTGGTAATGGCAAGCGTGCTTACGGTGGTGTCTCCGGTGCCACAACGGGTACATATTCCCGCCGTGTGATGTCTTCGGACGCACAAGTAGTGGAACGTGTTATCCCTGCTGTGACCAAGCAGATTACCCGCCGCGTTGTTGATCAGCCTGCTCACACTGTTGAGCGTGTTATCCCGGCGAGAACATCGACGGTTACCCGCCGTGTTGTTGACCGCCCTGCTACGACGCAAGAGCGTGTTATCCCGGCTATCACTAAAACAGAAACACGCCGCCGTATTGCAACACCTGCGCGCACTGAAGAGCGTATAGTGCCAGCTGTGACAACTACGGTTACCCGCCGTGTTGTTGATACACCAGCCAGCACACAAGAGCGTGTTATCCCGGCTGTCACCAAACAGGTTAGCCGCCGTGTGGTTAAAACGCCAGCATCTACGCAGGAACGTGTTATCCCGGCTGTCACCAAACAGGTCAGCCGCCGTGTGGTTAAAACGCCAGCATCTACACAAGAGCGTGTTATCCCGGCTATCACTAAGACGGAAACGCGTCGCCGTATCGTAACGCCAGCATCTACTGTTGAGCGTATCATCCCGGCTGTGACCACCCAGGTCAGCCGCCGTGTGGTT
>JAKIUV010000054.1 GCA_021647375.1 Robiginitomaculum sp. | reverse complement strand
CTATGAAGCCATGAAAGAAACCCATGGCCAAAACGGCATCGAGCGCCAGCCATTACTCATCCCCGAAGTGGTCAATCTCGACCCCGCCGCCGTCGCCAGCTTAAGCGATCGCTCCGACGAACTCGCCCAATTCGGCCTGGCGCTGGAAGCCTTCGGCGACGACGCCATCATCGTGCGCGAGACACCCGCAATATTAGGCGAATTCGACATCCAGAGCCTGATAAAAGACCTCGCCGATGAACTCGAAGACCTCAGCGCCACGACGAGCCTCAAACAACGCATAGACCACGTATTAGCCACCATGGCCTGCTACGGCTCAGTCCGCTCCGGGCGTTTATTGAAGGTAGAAGAAATGAACGCCCTCCTGCGCCAAATGGAAAAAACCCCCCACTCAGGCCAATGCAATCACGGCAGGCCAACATATGTGGAATTGAAGCTGGCGGATATAGAACGCCTATTTGGGCGGCGATAGCATTTCTCCTTCCTCCGTTTTTCACGGGGTGTGGACATATTATGGGTAGGAGGTCACTTACTTGTGAAAAGTGGGGCTTGAGTGTGAGCGCAGTGGTAGATAAAACTATGAATGTGAAAACGGATATAAAAACTACGGCACAGGATTTTGAGCAACGCCTTCATGGGCGGTTTGAGGGCGTTCTTCGCTGGCCGGATTTGGATAAGCTTTGGGTACAGGTGAAGGCGAGCAAGATACCTTGGTATATCTATGAAGTTGGTATGGATGTGCCGGACATGCAGATTGCCTCTAAAGACTTGGAGGCGGAAATCGCCGCCATTGATAATATTCTGCGAGAAAACCATAATGAGGATTATTGCGGGATTGTTTATGTGGACAATCCAGACGCGCCGACTTTGGTGAAAGTCTTTGGCCCGAAAAACCTGGGTGCCTCTTGTGGGAGTTCCGGTTCCAAAACATGGCCGCGCTGGATTTTAAGTCATATGCCGCCTACAGAAGTTGGCGTAAAACTGGATCATAAGGGTAAGCCAGCTTGGTGGAAATCTTTTAGTTTCAAAGGGTAATCCAGATTTGCCGCGCTACCGCGCCATATTGTCCCGATGTCCTATGATGTCTTATAATAGTTTGAATTGTGCGTAAATAAGTATATGTTGTTGGGTGGCTGCAACCAGCCCTCACCATTTTTCATAAGGTATTGTCATGGATAAACCGCTCGCAAATAAATTGGGTCTGAAGCCTGCTGATAAACTCCAAACGGAGTTGGTCGCGGCGAACCAACAAGTTACCATAAGCCCGTTGGGCGCGGATGGTAAGGTAAAATCAACCAATACGGCCATCCGTGAAGCTTATGAAAACGGCCAATATCCTTATGCGGAACGGGTCAAGACCAAGGACTATGAAAAGAAGAAACGCGCTTTGCAGGTCGAGCTTTTGAAGGTGCAAAAATGGGTGGAGGATACGGACCAAAAAATTATTCTGATATTTGAGGGTCGCGATGCGGCTGGTAAGGGCGGGACGATTAAACGCTTCATGGAGCATCTCAACCCACGTAAAGCTCGCGTGGTCGCTTTGAATAAACCGACCGATATTGAGCGCCACCAATGGTATTTCCAGCGTTATGTCAATAATTTACCGACGGCGGGCGAGATGGTTTTCTTTGACCGCTCTTGGTATAACCGCGCCGGGGTTGAACGGGTTATGGGCTTTTGCGAGCCGGGAGAGTATCTGGAATTTATGCGTCAAACCCCCGAATTTGAACGCATGTTGGTACGCTCCGGTATTCGCATTTTCAAATTCTGGTTTTCAGTGACGCAAAATGAGCAACTAAGGCGGTTTAAATCCCGCGAGCTTGACCCGCTTAAACAGTGGAAATTATCCCCGGTGGATAAAGCTTCCCTCGATAAATGGGACGACTACGCGGAAGCCAAAGAAGCCATGTTTTTCTATACCGACACGGCGGACGCCCCGTGGACCATTATCAAGTCAAACGACAAAAAACGCGCCCGGTTAGAGACCATGCAATATGTGCTAGATACTCTGCCATACCCCGACAAAGACACCAGTGTCGTCACAGGCGCAGACCCGCTCATCGTGCGCGGCACAAAACACATAATCAACAATTCCGACCACATCCTAGGCGCAAGCTTGCACCCGGATTTGCGTAAGGGTTAGGTATGAATCTAGGTTTTTCCTAGAGACGGCATGTTGAAAAACAGATTGGCTAAAGGCTCATTAATATAAAAAACGTCTCTACCGATTTTTTCACGATTGAGTATGCGGTGTTCGGCCAGCAGTTCTAAATATCTAGTTGCTGTTGGCCGGGAAATTTGAAGCTCATTTATGAGGTTAATTGTTTTTGTATAAGGGTGGCGGTAGATGATGTTCAGTAAGTCTTGGGAGTATATTTTAGGCAAGTTTTCACGCATTACATTTTTTGTGTTTTGCATCATTTCTTTTAGTGTATTGATGATTTCTATTGTATGTTTGGCGGTGACTTCAACGCCTTCCAAAATATAGAGTATCCAATCTTCCCACTCACCTGTATCACGGACGTGTTGTAACAGGCGGTAATAATCTGTTGTCGTTGATGTGATATAACGGCTTAGGTACAAGATGGGAATGTCCATTAGGCCTTTTAGGATCAAATACAGAATATTTAATATACGTCCTGTCCGGCCATTACCATCTGAGAAGGGATGAATGCTTTCAAACTGGTGGTGGATAAGCGCCGTGCGAACAAGGTCGTCAAGTGTATTGTTGTCGTTATCATTTATATAAGTTTCGAGGTTTGAAAGAAGTGCCATAATTTTGTCTGGGCTTTGCGGTGGAATATACACCGTTTCTCCAGTCTGTTCATTGCGGAGCTCTGTGCCAGCCTGTTTGCGGAATCCAGCTTCGCTATCAGTCAGCACAGAGTGAATTTTCATTATGTGGTTGAGACTGATAAAGCCTCTGCTGTTTACAGCTTCAAATCCAACCAATAGGGCATCAGCATAACGATATACCTCCTTGGTTGCGGGTGGCAGGGATTTGACATTCTTGTCTGCCTTGAACAAATCTTCATATGTGGTAATAATGTTTTCAATCTCAGAACTATCCTTGGCTTCTTGCAAAGAGAGAGTGTTGATAAGGATGCTTTGATTAGGGATGCTTTGCGCTAGACCCTTTAATTCGGCTAGATATTTATTAGCCTGCAACGATTTTTTGAGCACTTTCCGTGTTTCCAAATCTTGTTTTGGTGGAAAATTTGCTATTAACCAGTCCATTTTAAGCCTATATGTAAAAGATTGTCCGTTTTCTTTGCATGTTTTGTTGAACATGTAAAGAAAATTGCTTAAACGTACCTTTAAAGCCAGTATTGCTTCCCTACTTCGCCAACCCCATAAACACAACCTTTGCCGCGCCCCATATTCTTGTGTCGTGGACTTCGTAGCCGCGTAGGTTTGGTTCTTCTTCTTTGCCCATCTCGTAGATAATGACGGCACCGTCTGCGATTAGGCCTTGTTCATTTAATTTGCGCAGGACGGGTCTAGCTAGGTTTTTATTATAGGGCGGGTCCAGGAATATATGGGTGAACGGGCCGCGTAGATTGCCCGGTTCAATGCGTAATTTGGTGGCATCGCGGCGGTGCAGACGGGTGCAGCCGCCAAGCCCCATAGCGGTGGTGTTATCGCGAATGGCGGCGCGGGCTTTTGGCTCGGTTTCTACGAACAGACAAAACTCTGCGCCCCGCGATAGGGCTTCTAGGCCGAGTGCGCCGGAACCTGCGAAGATGTCTATGACGATTGCGCCGTCCATTGTTGGTGCCCATGTAGCAGATTTCAAAATATTGAAGATGCTTTCACGGGCTTGGTCGGATGTGGGCCGCGTGGTTTTTCCGCTCGGTGCCGCGATATTGCGCCCTCTATTTTTGCCGCCGACGATGCGCATTATATTTGCTCACGGTAGTCCGAAGAACGGACACCTACGCAAGGTGCGGCGCATTGGCGCCGACGGACGGTCGTCCTTGCCTCGCTTTGCTCGGTACGCATTATCTTTTCCCCTTACGGGTAGTGGGTTTCGCGGTGCTTGGTTTGCTGGTTCCCGGCCTGCTCGCTCCGGACCGTGCGGGTCCAGGTCGGCGCACACCTTTTTTGCCTTTGTAATTGGCGCGGATTTTGGCTTTGCCTGTTAGGGTGCCTTCTGGCCGGGCTTTGGGAATGTCTACCAAATGGCCTAATTGGTCGCGTAGGACTTTGGGTTTTATTTCTTCGACTTTGCCGCGCACCAAATCGCCCAATTGTATAGGGCCGTAGGACAGGCGGATAAGGCGGTTGACCTTGAGGCCTATGGTTTCTAGGGCGCGGCGGACTTCGCGGTTTTTGCCTTCGCGAATAGTGATGGTTATCCAGGCATTTGTGCCTTGTTGTTTATCCAAAACTGCTTCGATAGGGCCGGTTTTAATGCCTTCAATAAGCACGCCGTGCTTAAGTTTGTCGAGCCTAGCTTGGGTTGGTTTACCAAATGCCCGCGCCTTGTATTTGCGGGCGAATCCGGTTTTAGGTAGCTCTAATTTACGCGCCAATTCACCGTCATTGGTCAAGAGGAGTAGACCCTCTGAATTCATATCCAGCCGACCAACTGAAATCACACGCGGCAGGTCGCTTGGCAAATGTTCAAACACGGTTGGCCTGCCGCCCGGATCATTATGGGTGGTCAACAGGCCGACAGGTTTATGATAACGCCAAAGGCGCGGCGCTTGTTTCTCTTCTATGGGTTTGCCGTCAACGGTGATTTTTTCGTGTCCCGTGATGAGAAATGCGGGTGTGGTGAGCAAATTACCGTCCACGGTTATCCGACCAGCGCCGATCATGCGCTCGACCTCGCGCCGCGAAGCTACGCCGGCCCGTGCCAAAACCTTGGCTATGCGGTCCCCTTTATTTTTGGTCACTTTTGAGGTGCCTTTTTGAACTTTTTGAGTTGTCACTTGACCAATCCTATAAACGCGCTCAATTCATACCTATGAACGACGAACACTATATGCGCCAATGTATAGCACAAGCGCAAGCGGCAAGTGCGCGCGGCGAGGTGCCTGTGGGCGCTTTAATTGTCGATCCAGCTTCGGGCGACATTATTGCCCGCACCGGAAATGCCCCTATCGGCATATGCGACCCGACCGCCCACGCAGAAATCTTGGCACTTAGGGACGCGGCCTATAAAATCGATAATTACCGATTAAGTGGCCTAACGTTATATGTGACATTGGAGCCGTGTACTATGTGCGCAGGGGCAATATCAAATGCCCGAATTGCCCGTGTGGTTTACGGCGCATCTGATCCCAAGGGCGGGGCGGTAGAAAACGGTGTGCAGTTTTTCAGTAGTAAATCCTGCCATTCCAAACCGGAGGTCACGAGCGGCGTGCTGGCGGATGTATGCGGGCAACTTTTGAAGGATTTTTTTAAGGCCAGACGGAAGAGAGGTGGGGAAGTGAGGCAGCGCGGGAAATAGATATTGCTTAAAACGCGCCGCTGACATCAAGTCGGAATGAGGTGCCGAAGGGGCGCGTCCGGGATTCGGTAAATTCCAACTGGCCAATATCGCGGCTGGTAGTGAATTCCTGGCGCAGGCGGTTATCGGTTTGGTTAAGGATATTCCTCAGACCTGCCCTGACTTTCAAACCGTAAATGTCCTTATGTTCAACATACACTATGGCCAACGGCCTAGTATTGCTTTCCGTGCTGATTGTATCGAGCCTAAATGAGGGGGCGGGAACATTATAATCGAGGCTAGCTCCGTAGGCCAGATCTGTATTGGGAATATCGTGGCGGAAATTGACATTCCACTTGCTTTTTCTGTCATTATTCAGGCGGCGCGAAATATTGGTTAACGGGTCATCGACAGAGGAATTGCGCAAGTCGAGACTTAGGTTAAGTTGGGTGCCTTTAAGACCCCATTTGTCGCCTTTCAAGGTGGCGGTAAAATCAACGCCGTAACGCTGCGCCTTATCAATATTGCCAACTGCGTCGCGCAAAACACCATCTATGACGACCGGGATACGGTCAACCAGATCAGAGATAAGCTCCCCGTAAACCTTGACCTTAAAAGTATTGCCTTGGCCGAAATCCTTGTCAAACTCCACGGATCCTAACCAGGTTTGGGCAGGAACCAGGCCGTCATTTGCCGCACTGTCGAGGTCTTCTTGCAGGCTTAGGGAAGCGAGAAAGTCCGAAAAATTAAGTTGCCCGACCTCACGTTCAAGACGGGTGCGGATGGACAGGCCATTGCCGGGCTTATAGGTGGTGGTGATAAAGCCTTTGGGGCGGACAAAGTCTTGTACCAGATTGGCGTCACCGCTTTGGGATAATTGTGAATATTCACCACCCGCCGAGAGCTGAATGTCCCATTTTGGCGACAGGGCGCGGCTATGGGTCAGGGTGACTTCGCTACGTTTTTCTTCCACACGTGAACTGCCGCCTGGTAATGGTATTGCGACATACTCCCCGTTTGCCAGATTGAGGAATGCAAATGTTGAAGTAGCGTCAGTAAAATTAAAAGCGCCCTCTACAGACAATTGCCAGTCTTTTCCCCGCTTGGGTGCGAATGAATATTCAGCCCGGGCAATGCTTTCACCTCTCTCGGTGTCCCGCCCAAACTGCTGTCCTGAGCTTTGCGCGCCTGCGGTAAATGTGTCTATTTGCGAGACAGATGGTGCGTTAGTGAATTTGTGATAGCCGATTAACTTGAGCTTTCCGTTCAGGGCTTGGGGGCCGGCAGGAAATTCATAATCGCCCCCGAGGCTATAATTCCAGCTATCGACAACACTGGAGAATTGGGTTTCATTGTTGTCACCGGGCAGGGCAAAGGCGGTATGTCTGGATATTTCGCGAATTGTAAAATTCCGCAAATTATATTCCGCATTGAGATTGGCCACATGCCCGTCTTTGGGTTTCCACGTAAGTGATGTGGATATGCCTGGGTTGTCGGCATCAAACTGGCTGACCTCGTCACGGGTTTCAAATATAAACCCATCCGGTGTAAACCGATTTTCCAACCCGGCATTGCCGCTCCTGAAGGCGTTGTTGCGCACAGTGGCTGAATATGCCAATTTTCCGGTCTCACCCGAGACCGTTGCGGAACCATTAAACCAGTTGGGTGCCAGGTTTTTTCTAAAGCGCGGACGCCAAGCCCAAGTGCCGGAAATATCTGTATTTTTAGTTATAATATTGGCCACCCGTCCAGATAGGCCGGGAATATCCAAAGAAGCACCGTCGACAATATCAATGCGCACGACTGTAGTCGCATTGATGCGCGATAATTGATCATTGGCTCTTGTCTTGCCGGATATGCGTTCACCGTTGAGCAGGACATTCGCCCCGCCCTGACCAAGCCCGCGTTTACTAGCGCTGGTTTGTAACTGGAACCCCGGAATTTGTTCTATCATGTCTAGAGCCGAACGCGGGGTGTATTGGTCGAAATAATCTACCGGGAATGAGTTAATAGTGCTAGCGGGTTGTGCGTCCTGCCCATAGGCGAGTGAGCCATAACCAAGAGCAGTTATGCAGGACAGGTATATGCTGGTACGCAAAAACACGTTTGTATTTTCCAATTTGTTTTCCCTGTCTGCTATTTTGGGGCATATTATTGTCACGCGGTATTGTCGCGTATTTAGGGTATATCTATGTCCTTGCTAGGCACAATAACAGTGAACAAGCTGTAACAAACCGCAATGGCCAGCAGGTGGACATTGGCAAAAACCTGGAGTTAAAACGTACCGCTAACCCGCATATTATATACGAGATCGAACCTGCGGCTACGGTCTTCTATGCGCAACAGATTTGCCCGGCGATTATCATAAACCTCACGGCGGAAACTGGGGCCGGCGTCAAATAAGTTGGCAAGTTCGGCGCGAATTTTCAGACCAAAAATATCCTTATGCTCAATATAGGCGGAGCCAAAAGGGCCATCAAAGGTCAACTGGTTGACGGTGGTTAAGCGGTAAGTTGGGCCACGCCAAAACTGGTTGGCAAAGAAACCCCAAGCCCAATCAGTATTAGGAATATCATGGCGAAAATCAGCTCTCAAAAGGCTTCTAAATTCATTATTGAGAAGGCGGTCAAACCCACCAATAGGGTCTTTTACGGACGAAGTCGCCCAGTTCAAGGTCAAATTCAGCTGCGTGCCTTCAAAGCCCCATTTGTCGCCTTTTATGGTTGCGGTTGAATTTAACCCGTATTGGTGTGCTAGGCTATCAATATTCCCTACAGCATCACCCGCCACGCCGATGGGAATACGGTCAACTAGGTCAGATATGAGTTTGGCGAAGACAGTGGCTTTTAGGGTAATGCCATTGCCAAAGTTTTTGTTCAGCTCAATGTCGCCGTTCCAACTTTGTTGAGGCACCAAGTTTAAATTACCGAAACTGTCAAGATCCTCCTGGAGGTTGACTGAAGAGATAAAATCGAAAAAGCTGAGTTGTCCGACTTCCCGCTCAATCCGGGTGACGATGGATGTACTATCATCTGGTTTATAAGTGGCGGAGACAAAGCCTTTGGGTCGGAAGAAAGTCCGCACAAACCCTGTGTCTTGAGATATTTCTGAATACTCTGCGCCGACGGAGGCTTGCACATCCCATTTATCTGATAATTTGCGGGAATGGGTCAGGGTGGCTTCGCCGCGCTTTTCTTCTACTCGTGATGTTGCGCCGGTAAGGGGGCGATCGACGAAATCGCCGCTCGCGTCCAAAACTAAAAGGCTAGAGGTAATATCGAGATAATTGAACACACCCTCGACACCTAGTTGCCAGTCGCTTTCACCATTTGGTTTCCAAGAATATTCAGCCCGCCCGATCGCTTCCGCTTCATCGGCCACGCGCGAAAAACGTCTGCCGCCTGTTCGTCCAAGAACCGAGTCAAATACGTCAAAACGCGAAATGGTTGGTGAATGTTCAAACCGATAATAGCCGATCAGTTTTAGTTTTCCGTTTTTTTTGCGCATCAAGAACGGAAACTCATAATCCACATCGAGGCTAGCATTCCATTCATCTTCGGCATTTGAAGACAGAGTTTCACCAGTGGAGCCAATTGCTGTCACTGCTGTGCGCTTGGATTGCTCGCGACCATTAAAATTAAATTGATTATATTTTAGGTTCAAATTGCCTACATGGTCTTTTCTAGGTTTCCAGGTTAAATCAGTAGAGACACCAGGATTATCACGGTAAAACTGCCCGTCTTCATAGCGGGTTTCGAATATTGTTCCGTCCGCTAGGGTTAGTGTTTCGGGGCCACGGGCGCCGCCGCGAAACGCATCGTTTTTTGCTGTAACAGACCAAGCTAGATCGCCCGTCTCGCCGGAAACCGTTGCCCTGAAATTATATAAATTGGCTTCGAGCCGATTACGCCATTCGGGACGCCATTGCCAGCTACCGGACACGCTCGTGCTTTTGGTGATGACATTGGCGACTTGCCCCGAAAGCCCCGGAATGTCCAAAGACGTGCCGTCAACAATTTCAATACGTACCACATTGGTGGCATTGATTCGCGATAACTGATCTTCCGCATTGGTTTTACCGGATATACGATTCCCGTTAATTAAAATATTGGCGCCGCCCTGACCAAGCCCGCGCTTGCCAGCGGATGATTGGATTTGAAAGCCGGGAATGCGCGATACCATATCAATGGCGGTGCGCGGCGCGAACCCCTCAAAATACGCAGGCGCGAAAATTTGCGCTCTATTTTTATTCTCTGCGGCTCTGGTTTCTTGGCTATATGCGGGTGTGCTTAGGGTGAGGGCTACTAGCCCGCTCAAAAGCGGTTTTTGTAAATTATTCATATGAGGTGTCTCTTGTTTTAGTTTATATTGGTGTAATTACTTTTCCCGTTTTCACGCTTAACACTGACATGAAAATAGTTTGGTTTGATGGTAATATTTGTTGCACTGCGCTTGTGCCGCACATAGCGGGAAATAATGTTGCAATACTTTTTTTCTTCTGCATCAGACAAAAGCTTGCCATTGATGAAAACATCTTTGCCCGCCATTTTGATTGTAACTTTGGAAGATTGTTTGGACAGATACCCATCGGCCTTGAGAGCTGGAATAAGGCGGGAACGCATTCTTTCGTATTGTCTACGTTCTTTAGCGGCCATAGTTTTGTTGTCTTTGGTCTGCTTTCTTAGGTGTCGGTTTTTTGTGGCGCGTTCCAAGGATTTTTCACGTAATTTAGTGGCCAGTTTTCTCTGCGCTTTTGCGTCAATGCGTGCCTCACGTGCCTGCACCCAAGCTACTTCGCGAGTTTTTTTTGCGCGTTCAAGTGCGGCCTTGCGGCGTTCATTAGCGCGTTCTGCCCGTGCCTGTGTCGCGGCGTGTTCTTGCTTACTTATCCAATAATTTGTTGGGGGCGGAGTAGGGCGTATTGGCGTGATAGGGGAGGCTATTGTATTCTGCGACTTGCTATTTACGCCGCCAGCCAAAGTGTTTTGGTTTTCTTTTTGGCTCTTTTTTATATTTTGAACCAAGTTTTCTTTATGAGGGTGAGCTTGGCTAGGCGTTGTACCCAAGGTCACGATTAGGGCCAGTGCCGTACCAATCATAGCTGTAGCTGCCAGGCCGCGAGATGTGCCTTTTTGCAGGCCTTGCCCGCTGGTTTTCGTAATCTCGGCGCCCATCAAGCGTTTCAGCCGCCCCATTAAAGGCGCGTCGCGGCCATCAGCAGACAGGGCAAATACGCCGCCGTCTCTCGCTGCCTTGAGGCGGATAACGCCGAGCGCTGTTGCTAGGCTTTCCGGGTTTTTTGTCAGCATGACCGCGAAATCATCGCAAGCATGTTCCCGGTCAGTGTCTAGGCCTTTGCAGATGAACTGTACGGCTGGATGATAGAAAAATACGGTCTTGATGGCGATTTGCAGGATATTGGTCAAATAGTCATGACGGCGAATATGAGCCAACTCGTGCAATAATATGGCTTCACATTGCTCCGCGCTCATACCGGTAAAGAACCAGGCCGGCACCAACACAATGGGTTTAAAAAAGCCGAATGTGATGGGGCTAGAGACATGTTCTGAGATATACGCCCGAACTTTACCGCTCACGCCAGACTTGGCGGCGAGAGCAGTAAAGCGTGTCTGCCAGTTTGAAGGGAGAACAGACAATCCGGTGGTGCGCAATTTATGTGTCAGGCGGAACGCAGTCATATAGCGGATACCAAGGACAAGAAAACACGCCGCCCAAAACACACCTATCAAGCTCGTGAAATCACTGATACGGGTGAGGGGGTTGCCTGTACTTGCCGCTGGTGTAAAGCCAATGGTTATGGTTTGCATAATGTCTGTACGACTTGCACCACTCACCACTGCGCCTGAGTTGTAATAATAAAAAAATGTGCCAATGAATGCGAACAGGAGCGTGCATAGGGTAATTGTGCCAATAAAATAACGGGCTTCGGATGCACGCTCGCGGGTTATAGTGCGCACAACATAGATGAAAGCAGCGGCGACAATGCCTTGCCAGAGAGAATGTAAAACCGCCCAACCCAAGCTGTCGGCGATTAAGTTCATATTTGGGAGCATGTTCATTATTTTGCCCCTTTAGAATTGGCTTCAATTTGTGCAATGAAATCTTTAATCGCCTCCAGATCCTCGCCGGATGCCTTGGCATCGCCTAGGGCGTGCATGACCAATTCATTGACATCGCCGCGAAATGCGGTTTTCATCAAACGACCAAGGAGGTTGCTTTGGGTTAAATCTTCCGGTTGTGCAGCGGTATAAAGGAAAGATTTACCGTCGCCTGGTTCGCGGGTCACCAAACCTTTGTCCTGCATCCGTTGGAGCTGTTTGAGTATCGTCGTATAGCCAACATCTTTGCTGGCGCCAATAATTTCGTGAACTCGCCGCACACTGCACGGCTGTTCGTCCCAAAGGATTTGCAAAATTTCAACTTCTGCCTCGGAAGGTTTAATGTGTGGTGGTTTGTTCTTCGACATAGCTTTCCCTTTCATTCACCAAAACACATAAACGACACTCGTCGTAAGTAAAGTTACAAAAACGACAGGTTTCGTTTTTGGGAATTTTAAGTGATGTTTTAATAAAAAAACACTTGAGTCCAAAGAAGCGATAGTGTCTTTTGCTAGGGATAATAATTTTTAGGGGAAAGTCTATGACAGAAGTCGTAATTCCAGCTGGGGAAAAGTCTTTTATGGGACACCCACGCGGTTTGGTAATTTGTTTTTTAACCGAGATGTGGGAGCGCTTTTCATACTACGGCATGCGCGGACTTCTTGCACTGTATTTGATCGAGCATTTCTTATTTTCCGATACAGAAGCCAACCTGATTTACGGCGGCTATATTGCCCTTGTCTATATTATGTCAATTGTTGGCGGCGTGCTTTCTGATAAATATTTGGGTCAGAGAAAGGCCGTAACATTTGGCGCTCTTTTGCTTGTGGCCGGGCATTTTGGTATGGCCTTTGAGGGGTCTGGCTCGAAAGAGATGTTAAGCTTTAATAATGGCTCCTATGAAATTCAACACGAAGGCAGGGACAAGAGCCGCAAATTGTTTGTCGATTATCAAGGCGAAACCCGCCGCATGATTTTTGACACTGACAAATATGTTAATCTCGGCGGACAACGCCTTTTGCCAATCAATGATGACGGCGAGGGAAATTATGTCATTAACCACACAACACGCGGTTTAGTTCAAAACATGTGTAATGTTGTCGGCTTGGCTTGTGCGGGACCTGCACCGTCGACTGAGATTATTATTAACGGTACAGTATATCCCGTTGTCGTTCGGGAAGACGAATCTGGTGAGAACATGTTTATCACTTATGGCGGCAGAGAAGCTAAATTTGCGGAGAAGACTTCAAGCGATATTGTTCTTTTAAAAACGAATACTAGCGACCGCATAGAAATCAAGCGCAAAGCGGACGGTACACCGTCACAGGTTCTTGCTTATGAAAACAAGGATGACAAAACAGCTGAATTAAGCACACCGATTACAGTCGTGAGACAGGGTAATTATAGTACCACGGTCGAAAAACAGTCTTTGTATGTTAATATTCTGTTTTTCTCATTAGCCTTAATTATTGCGGGTGTTGGATTTTTGAAGCCAAATATTTCGACCATTGTTGGTGATCTTTATCCCAAAGGCGACCCGCGCCGCGACGGAGGTTTCACACTATTTTATATGGGCATCAATCTCGGTAGCTTCCTCGCGACATGGAGTTGTGGCATTATTGGTATCGTTTATGGCTGGGCTTGGGGGTTTGGTCTCGCTGGTATTGGTATGTTGTTTGGCCTGATTGTATTTCATTTTGGGCAAAAATGGTTAGGCGATGTTGCCGATCCGCCGTCTGCATCCAAGCTAAAAGAAAAAGTTCTTGGGTTCATCACGGTTGAATGGGCATGTTATTTATCGGCTGTTGGCGTTGTTATTCTTTGTATGGCACTGCTAAATTATGCAGATGTTATCGGGCCTATTGCGGCGGCTGTTGGCGTTCTTTTCTTCCTTGGGTTTATCGCATATTCCTTCGCCAAGCTTCAAGGGCGTGAGCGCACACGGATGTGGGCGGCTATGTATTTTGCCGTGGCGCAAATCCCGTTCTGGTCTTTGTTTGAACAAGCCGGGTCTTCGCTTACCTTGGTGACAAGCCGTTTGGTGGACACCCATATCATGGGCTGGAATGTACCAACCCCAGTATTTCAATCTTTGAACGCAGGTTTCATATTCATTTTTGCACCGTTTATAGCGTGGCTGTGGGTATGGTTGGCCAAACGTAATTGGGAGCCGTCGACACCCGTAAAATTTGCCTTAGGCGTATTTGGCGCCGGGCTAGGTTATCTCGTCCTTGTTTGGGGTATGAAATCTGTCGGGCCAGCGGCTATGACACCTGTGTTCTTTATATTCGCTATCTATTGGGTACACACTATGGCCGAGCTTATGCTTAGTCCGGTGGGGCTATCCGCCATGACTAAACTTGCACCTGCGCGCCTAGTTGGACTGTTTATGGCGGCGTGGTTTGTGTATTCAGGCTTGGGCAATGCCTTGTCGGGCTTCATCGCTGCTGCTGCCGGGGCGGAAACAGTTGGCGGCCAAATCGTTGATGTCGCTGGCGCGAAAAAGAACTATATTCAAGTGTTCTCGTCGATTGGTTATATTGGTATGGCGATTGGATTTGTGATGTTGCTCTTTGCACCAATTGTTAAGCGCTGGATGAAAGAAGGCGATGTGGAAGACATCTCAGCCACGTCTGCAAAATAGTTTTAATGATTGCCACATAACAAAAAAGCCCGGAGCATTTGCTCCGGGCTTTTTCTTTTGTGCTTCGTGAAGTGTGATTACTTCATCATGCTTTTCATCGCCATGCCGAGGATGTCGTCCATCATATTGCCGTCGCCGTCTGCGTCTAGCAGATTGCCGAGAATACCCATGCCTTGACTCTGTGCTTGTTGCTGTTGACGAACTTGACGTCTACCGCCGCCCAATAGGCCGCCGAGTAAACCGCCGAGGCCTGATTGTTGCTGGCGACCACCGCCACCACCGAGGGCTAAACCCGCGAGTTGTTGCGCCATGCTTGGTTGACGTGTTTGTTTTGACAATGAACCCATGGCCATAGTCGCGACCATAGGCAACATTTTCTTGAGGATGTCTGCGCCAATGCCTGTTTGTTCTGCGGCACGCCCCGCGACTGCGCGGCTCACTTCTTTGGAACCAAACAGCTTCCCAAGAATAGCATTACCTTGATCGCGAATATCAGGCTGCCCATAGACATCTGCATTATCTAAGAACTGCTCATGACGACCGCCTTGCAAAGCGCCGAGCAAGGATTGCAGGCCTTGCGGGTCTTTGGTGTTCATTTTAAGCGCAGACGAAATCGCAGGTAATAGAGCCGCGATGGCCTGTTGCGATTGTTTGCCGTTAAGCCCCAATTGGCTGCCTGCTGATTGAGCAACTTTGCCCCCCTGAGCTGCCATAATCATATCAAGTAAATTCATTCCGGCCATAAAGCCCTCCTATTTGTGTTAACATGAAGACCTTGTAACCCGTTCGCCATAAAATTGCGAGTCTGATTATCAGGTGATTATCAGTCGTCGCTAGCCCATGCGGGTACATGTGTTTACGGTAGCATAATGCCTCTAATCATGAAGAACAGAGCCGCTGAGAGGCAGGCGGCTATGGGGACGGTGAATATCCAGGCGGCGATGATTTTGAGGAGCATGGAGCGCTCGACCAATTTGGCTTTATAGGCTTTCTTAACCCGGCGTCTTTCCCACCAGGAGATTTCCTCTGCCTTGGCTTTGCGTTTCAGGTCTTGTAAGAAAAGTTTTTTCTCGTCCATGGACGCGGCGTCGAACTCTTCGATAAAAGCATCGATTGAGGCTTCGTCTTTTTTCTCTTCATCGCGCATATGCTTGCGGATTTTCCCAACCTTTTGGTTGTAATCAGTGTTGAGGTATTCGCGCAGGAAACCAACTCCGAATATGCCACCGACGGCAATATGGGTGGTAGAAACCGGCAAGCCAAGCTGGGAGGCAATAATTACGGTGATGGACGCGGCCATAGCCACACAAAATGCACGGGCTTTGTCAAGTTCGGTAATTTCGGTGCCAACAGTGCGGATTAGTTTGGGGCCGTATAGCGCCAGTCCGGTCACAATGCCGAGCGAGCCAATCATCATCACCCAAAGCGGTATGGAGGCTTTTAGAACAATGTCGCCGCCGCGCACTGCTTCATAGATCGCGGCCAAAGGTCCGATAGCATTGGCAACATCGTTGGAGCCGTGAGCGAAACTTAGGAATGCAGCACTAATCACAAGCGGGATAGTAAACAGGGCATCAATGCCTTGTTTGTTGTTTTTGATTTTTTCGGCCCGGCGTCTGATAATGACACGCACAACCAAGTAAACCAAGATGGCAACAATAAACCCGACGACAACCGCCATGGGAAAATCAATATGTTGCTTAATGTAATCAATTTTCTTTAGCCCCTTAATAATCATATAAGTAGAGAAAGCCCAACCCATACACCCGATTAAAATGGGCACCACTTTTTGAGCGGCGGCGCGCATATCTTTCTTGTATAAAATAGTGCGCTTAATCGTGTATAAAAACGCGGCTGCAATCAGACCGCCAAGCCCTGGAGAGATTACCCAACTGGCCACAATCTTTTGTACCTGCCCCCAATCTGCAATGCCAAAGCCACCAGCTGCAATCCCTGCCCCAAGAACACCGCCAACTATTGAGTGCGTGGTTGATACGGGCGCACCGGATATGGTGGCGATATTTACCCACAAAGCCGCCGATAGCAAAGCCGCCATCATCACCCAGATAAATGTATCTGTATTGCCGATTAAGGCTGGGTCAATAATACCTTTTTTAATGGTTTTTACCACATCTCCGCCCGCTATGAGCGCTCCGCTGGCCTCGAATATTATGGCAATGAGAATGGCAGACCCTAGGGTCAATGCTCCCGCGCCCACGGCTGGGCCAACATTGTTGGCGCTGTCATTAGCCCCAATATTCATGGCCATATAACCACCAATAACGGCGGCAATAATCAATAGGGTAGCGTTTTTATCCAAACCTGCAGAAAGGTTGCTAACAAACAAAAATACGGCAATTAGGAAACAGGCTGCGAGCAGCAACCGCCCCATATCCATAGTGTTAAATTTTAAATTGGTTAATTTTCCGCTTGGATTGCCAGTTGGTTTACGCATTTTATGTTCCTTTTTTCACAAATCAGGTATTTACCTGTCGGAACTGATCCTGCGCCAGCCCCATAATAATAATTCACTTTATAGGGGGCGTTTAACAGGGACAAAAACGATTCGAAAGCACAAAAACACATTATCAACAAAAAATAAGTGCGACAAAATGAGCGGAAACCTAAATCCTCACCACGGCCAAGATTGTAGTTTATACCGCAGAACCGCCCACCGTCAGGTTTTCTATATATAATGTGGGTTGGCCGACGCCTACGGGGACGGTTTGGCCTGCTTTGCCGCACACACCAATGCCGGGGTCTAATTTGCTGTCATCGCCTATGTGTTTGATTTGGGTGAGGACGGTTGGGCCGTCGCCGATTAGGGTGGCACCTTTGACAGGTTCTTCGATCTTGCCGTTTCTGACGCGGTAGGCTTCGGTGCATTGAAACACGAATTTACCGGAGGTTATATCGACCTGCCCGCCGCCGAAATTTGTTGCATATATACCGTCCTTGAGATCCGCAATTATTTCGTCTTTGGGCTTATCGCCCGAAAGCATAAATGTATTGGTCATGCGCGGCATGGGGGCGTGGGCAAAGTTTTCGCGCCGTCCATTGCCTGTGGGTGCAACACCAGTGAGGCGGGCATTGAGGCGGTCTTGGAGATAACCTTTGAGGATGCCGTCTTCGATCAGGACATTACGCGCGGACGGCGTGCCTTCATCGTCAATAGTGATGGAGCCTCTGCGCCCCGCAAGCGTACCGTCGTCGACCACGGTGACACCGGGCGCAGCGATGCGCTCGCCAATACGCCCCGCAAATGCCGATGTGCCTTTGCGGTTAAAATCACCCTCAAGCCCGTGCCCAATAGCTTCGTGCAACAGCACGCCGGGCCAGCCGGGGCCAAGCACTACATCCATGGTTCCCGCCGGGGCTGGCACGGCGCGTAGATTAACCAGGGCAGACCGCAAAGCCTCGTCGGCAATGGCTTTCCAGCTGTCCTCGGCGATAAAATCGGCATAGGCTGCCCGACCGCCCGCACCCGCATAGCCGTTTTCCCGGCGCCCATCTTTTTCAACGGTCACGGATACGGCCATGCGCACAAGGGGGCGGACATCATCATAGCGTTCACCGCCTGCACGTAAAATTGCTATGGTCCGGGTAGATGCAGCAAGAGAAGCGCTAACCTGTACGACTTTACTATCTTTGGCGCGCACATAGGCATCTATTTCGGCCAGCAGTTCGACCTTGGGCGAAAAGGCCGGGTCGTCTATGGGGTTGATTGCCGGGTATAATTGGCGGTTCGTGCGCTTGGGGGCGGGGGCAGTTATGGGGGTTTCGTGACCGCCCTTGGCCAAATTCACGGCGCTGGCGGCGCGCTGGAGGGCGCCCACAGTTAATTCGGTGCCCTGGGCAAATCCGGTGGTTTCCCCCGCGACACAGCGCAATCCAAAGCCCCGGCTGGTATCAAAACTGGCAGTTTTCAAGCGCCCATCATCAAAACTCAGCGATTCGCTTGCCCCGCGCTCAACAAACAATTCCCCGTCGTCCGCCCCGCGCAAAGTCTCGTCCAAGATTTTTTGCGCACTGGCACGCTCCAAATCACTGTCATCAAATACAAAATTACTCATAAACTGGTAAAACTCGATAAAAATTACTTTGTCAAAAAATATATGGGGGTTTTTGACTAAATCGATAAGTTGCGCAAGCAGTTTCAGTCACTTTTATCGTTGGAGTAATCCCTTAACGCCTTTTTGACTTTCTTCCAAGTCGTCATATCTACGGCCTTGCAGTCCGCTATGACCCAGTCAGTTCGAGTGCCATTTAAATTTACGCCACTTTTTTTTAATCGGTTTTCTATATATGCAGGTGAGTATCCAGTGAGATATGTAACGTTCACGCCGTACCAATCCAGTTTTTTTTGATCAGCAACGAGAAAACGGTAGCGTGTTTTCCTTGTTGGGACGTTCAATTCGTCATAAATGATTTTCGCTTTTGGCTCATGTAGGTTAGCAGCACAGAATAAAACATCTATATCGACACCTGTACTGTTTAAAAATTTGGCAATGGCCGCACTATCTTCTAATAAATCATTATACTCGTCTTGATTGGTGCGTGCAAACAATTCAAGCCAGCCAAAAATATTACCGTGAAATCCGATGACAGAGTCTTCAACGATAAAGACTTTTCGCGCCGCTGGTAAAAGTATATGGGCACATGCGGAGATGCAGGCCCCATCTACAACAACATCTATATTTTGTTTTGATATTTCTTTGGCAAGCTTGAGCGCCGCCAATTCATCACCGCCTCCGGAATTGATGATTAATTGTTTCAGTTTAGGGGGGCGTTGTAATTTTAGTATGATATCATCAACGTTTTTTTCAGAGAGAGAACCAGTAAAACTCAGCTGCCTATACGCTAAATTCTCATGCTTAGTGGATATGCAACTTTGTAAAAAAATAAATAAGCTTATTATCAATAAGAGCCTAATAATTATTCCCCACATTCCGATTAGAAAACTGCACCCTTTGGAGGGTTTCGGGCAGATTATCACAAGTCTCTACTCTCTGAAAGCCTTTGTTTGAAGAAGTAAGTGAATTTGCCTGTTTATTGCGTAGTTCTTCTTATAATAACACATCCAAATATACCTGTTTCAATACATGTTGTAACAGTAATGGTGCCTTGGGGAGGCTCTACGGTCACTTCTACAGAAGTTGTCGTAATTGTGATGTCTCCTCTATTTTCAGCAGCGCGCAATCGATCTAAAAAGTCTTGCGCATCATCGCCCGTTAACACGATTTCATCTTCATTTATCCCTATAGTAATCATCGAGCTACCGGTGCCTACGCGGGGGAATTCAACATCTGCTCCATAACGTCCGGGTATTCCCACGCCCAATTGCATTCCCATTGTTGACCCTGGCATTTGTGAACGGCGGTGCAATATTCGTCCACTGTAGCGAGGGTATTGTGTCCTCGCGGGCGGCGTAAAAGTCGTCCACTTTAAGGTTTTTCTGTTTTAACGGGAGGACCGGGAGATTTTCACAGTGGATA
>JAKIUV010000053.1 GCA_021647375.1 Robiginitomaculum sp. | reverse complement strand
ATACGGATAGCTGGCTGGTGCAACACAAACGCACCGGGCGGGCGATTTGTCACCATACCGGATATTCCATGCCCATGCCGTCCGCTTGCCCGGAATGTAAAACCGAAGGCGCATTGACATCTGTTGGGCCGGGTGTGGAGCGTGTGGCCGAAGAAGCGGCCAAGCTGTTCCCGGACGCCCGCATAGAAATATTGTCGTCGGACACGGCGGGTAATCCCGAACGTATTCGCGAACGTATGGCGGCTATGGCCAGCGGCGAAATTGATATTATGGTCGGCACACAAATGGTGGTCAAAGGCCATAACTTCCCGCACCTGACATTCGTTGGCGTGGTCGACGGTGACCTTAGTTTAGGCGGTGGCGACCTTAGGGCAGGGGAGCGGACATATCAGACATTGGTGCAAGTCGCAGGCCGCGCAGGCCGTGCCGATAAGCCGGGCAGGGCGCTGATACAGACCCATATGCCCGACCACGAGGCTTTGGTCGCTTTGGCGGCGGGCGACCGGGAGGGCTTTGTCGCGGCAGAGCTTGGTATGCGCGAAATTCTCGGCCTCCCGCCTTACGGCAAATTAGCCGCCATTATCATATCCGCCCCGGACGCAGCCAAAGCCAATGAATTTGCCCGCAAGGTCTTAAACGCTGCCCCTCGCGCCGACGGCATAGAAATCCTCGGCCCGTCCGAAGCCCCCATAACCATATTACGAGGTCGCCACCGCAGACGGTTCCTGATAAAGGCCGAACCAAATATAAACCTGTCGCACTATATGCGCACCTGGAAATCCCGCGTCCGCGCCCCACACAAGATAAAATTCGCAATAGATATAGACCCGCAGGGTTTTATGTGATTTTGAGAGATGCTATATCGCACGATTACCAAATTAATATGCCACAATAGCTTCCCAAAACCCCGCTCATGCCTGCGTATGCAGGTATCCATCGACGCAGGTGAGGCGTACCACCGATAGCCCTGCAATAGACCCCTGTATGCACAGGGGGGAGCGGAGTGTTGGGAGATTGCAAGAAAATAAGTGGAAATATGTTACATTCTTGATATAGTGGCTACATGACCTACGCCAAAAATCTTGTCATCTCCAAAATACTCGTGAGTGCTGGCCTGTGTTTATATGTGCTGATGTCATTTGACGTTAATATTGGCAATCTTATGGCTCTGCCTATAATGCTGTGGGCGGTTTGGGGGAAGAAGCTCCACGGGACGGGGCGGTCTGTGCGTTTGATGGCGTTTTTGGGCTTGGCCTTTAGTTTTGGTTTTTATCTGAGGGCTATGCCTGACAGTGCGCATGTAGTCCTAGGCATGGATGGGAATTTGGTGTCGGCGAGTGTGGTTTCCGCCTTATTACTATCCGGCATAATAATGAGCATTCGCAGGTCGCCAGACGTAAAATAACTGCTAAATAAACCCTTATTAACCCCGCCAAAAATAAACTTAAAAACAACTGTAAAACAGTGCTTGGAATCAAAAAAAAGCCGTGCTATGAGCGGGCGAAATTGCGCAGGGAGGCTTGCGCGATTCGTGTATTTATGGGCAATTATGCCTAAATCTTAGGGTAATGGTGCCTGTATTTTGAATTTACCCGCTTGGTGTTCTCTCGTAATGTCAGCGTAATTATGGACTTGTTGCATGTCAGAAGCGATTGCCATTACTAGTGAAGCGGACAGCCGCTATGCATCTGCTTTGTTGCAGCTTGCCGAAGAGACGAAAACGCTGAAATCAGTGGAAAAAGATTTAAAAACTTTAAAGGGTCTGTTTGCGAAAAGTACGGACCTCAACGATATGGCGACAAGCCCTGTCTTGGCGGACGCGGACAAAACCAAGGCTTTGCTGGCTCTGGCTACCAAAGCCAAGCTTGGTAAGTTGACCCAAAATTTTATCGGGACAGTTGCGGACAATGGCCGCGCAGGTGAATTGCCGTCTATGATTACAGCCTTTGAGCAAGAATTGGCCGAAAGGCGCGGCACAGAAAATGCGCTGGTCACATCTGCGAAAAAACTAAGTGCCGCACAGATTAAGTCGATCTCGGCCAATTTAAAGAAATCACTCGGACACGCAGTTTCCTTGGAATCGGCGATTGATCCAGATTTGCTCGGTGGATTCGCCGTTAAAGTCGGGTCTAAATATTACGATGCAACCCTAAAAACCAAATTAGAGGGCTTAAAACTCGCCCTCAAAGAAGCATAGAAGAAAAAGGCACTCTCATGGATATTCGCGCTGCTGAAATTTCAAGCATATTGAAAAAGCAAATTAAAGGCTATGGCACCAAAGCCAAGGTTTCGGACATTGGACAAGTATTGTCCGTAGGCGACGGGATTGCCCGCGTTTACGGTTTGGACAATGTCGGCGCTGGTGAAATGGTTGAATTTCCCGGCGGTGTTAAAGGCATGGCGCTTAACCTAGAGAGCGACAATGTCGGTATCGTGATTTTTGGCGATGACCGGGGTATTAAAGAGGGCGATACTGTTAAACGTCTCGGCGAAATCGTTGACGTGCCTGTTGGCATGGAGCTTTTAGGCCGCGTTGTGAACGCGCTCGGCGAGCCAATTGATGGCAAGGGGCCGATTAAGTCTAAAGAGCGCCGCCGTGTGGACGTGAAAGCGCCGGGCATTATCCCGCGTAAATCTGTGCATGAGCCTGTGCAAACCGGTATTAAAGCTATTGATGCGCTGATCCCAATCGGTCGCGGTCAGCGCGAACTGATTATTGGTGACCGCCAAACGGGTAAAACTGCTGTGGCCGTTGATGCGATTATCAACCAAAAAGCCGCGTTCGATAATAACGACGAGGCTGATAAGCTTTACTGTATCTATGTTGTGATTGGGCAAAAGCGCTCGACCGTGGCGCAGCTTGTCAAAACACTGGAAGAAAACGGCGCTATGGAATATTCCATTATCGTGGCCGCGACCGCTTCCGAACCTGCACCTATGCAGTATTTGGCACCGTTCGCGGGTTGTGCCATGGGCGAGTTTTTCCGGGACGGCGGCAAGCATGCGCTCATCGTTTATGATGATTTGTCCAAGCAGGCTGTTGCATATCGTCAAATGTCTTTGCTTCTGCGTCGTCCTCCGGGCCGTGAAGCGTATCCGGGTGATGTGTTTTATCTGCATTCCCGCCTGCTTGAGCGCTCCGCGAAGCTTAACGAAGCTAATGGTAGCGGCTCCATGACGGCTCTGCCGATTATCGAGACCCAAGGCAATGACGTGTCGGCCTTTATTCCGACCAATGTTATTTCCATTACTGACGGCCAGATTTTCTTGGAAACAGATTTGTTCTTCCAAGGTATCCGCCCGGCGCTTAATGTCGGCCTGTCCGTATCCCGCGTTGGTTCATCCGCGCAGATTAAAGCCATGAAACAAGTGGCTGGCCCGATTAAAGGCGAGCTGGCGCAATACCGCGAAATGGCGGCTTTTGCGCAATTTGGCTCAGACCTAGACGCCTCCACCCAAGCCATGTTGGCGCGCGGTGAGCGTCTGACAGAACTGCTAAAGCAACCGCAATACTCGCCCCTACAAGTGGAAGAGCAAGTTTGTGTTCTCTATGCGGGTACGCGCGGCTATCTCGACGGTATCGAAGTTAAGCAGGTTCAAGCCTACGAAAAAGAGTTGCTGGTTCATCTTAAAGGCCAACACGCTGTTTTCCTTGGGGAGATTAAAACGGGCAAGAAGTTGACGGATGAACTCGAGGACAAGCTCAAAGACATTCTCTCAAACTTCACGTCGAATTTCGCGGTTTAAGTAACAACGGAGAGCGCGGCTATGGCCAGCCTTAAAGAATTACAAACCCGGATCAAGAGTGTGAAGAACATTCAGAAGATCACCAAAGCCATGCAGATGGTTGCGGCTGCGAAACTGCGTAAAGCGCAAGACGCGGCGGAGCGTTCACGCCCATATTCTGATCGTATTTCTGCGGTTATCACCAATCTGTCGGCCTCTATGGCGGGCAGTGAAGGTGCGCCGCAATTGCTCATTGGCAATGGCAGTGACGATGTGCATTTGTTGGTTGTCGCGACTGCGGATCGGGGGCTTTGTGGTGGTTTTAACACCAATATCGTACGCAAAACCCGCGAAGAGATTGTATCTTTGGAAGCAGCTGGCAAGACGGTCAAGATTTTTTGTATTGGCTCCATTGGTGAAGGGCAACTGAACCGCCTTTATGGTGACAAAATCATCAAAACCGTATCTTTGAAAGAACATAAAACCCTGACGGGCGCGATTGCGGCGGAGCTTGGCGGCGAAATCACCGCTATGTTTGAGGCGGACGAGTTTGATGTTTGTAAATTGATTTATTCGCAGTTTCAAAATGTCATGACCCAAGTGCCAACCATTAAAACCATGATCCCGGCCATTGGTGTTATCGGTAAATACGCTGGCAAAGAGGGCGAACATGCCTCTGATGAAGTATTTGCGCCCGACCTTAAGGGCGCAGCCTATGAATATGAGCCGGACGAAGAAGGCATTCTCGAAGTGTTGTTGCCGCGCAATATCAACACCCAAATATTCTCGGCTCTGCTTGAAAACGTCGCTGGAGAAATGGGGTCTAAAATGACGGCCATGGATAATTCCACGCGCGCTGCTGGCGATTTAATTGACAAATTAACACTGACATTCAACCGTTCAAGACAGGCGCAAATCACGTCCGAATTGATAGAAATTATTTCCGGCGCGGAAGCGCTTTAATAAGAGGAAAAGAAGATGGCCAAGAAACCAACAAGTAAATCAGTAAAGAAAACAGTGGCTAAGAAGGCTCCTGCCAAGAAGCCAGCGGCTAAGCGTAAAGCACCTGCTAAAAAGGCAACAGGCCGCATCAGCCAGATTATTGGTGCGGTGATTGACGTGGAATTCTCTGGAGATTTACCAGCAATTTTGAACGCCCTTGAAACGGACAACCAAGGCAACCGCCTTGTGCTGGAAGTTGCCCAACACTTGGGACAAAACACTGTGCGCACCATTGCTATGGATAGTACAGAGGGTCTTGTTCGCGGTCAGGCCGTAACTGATTTGGGCGAAGCTATCAATGTGCCTGTTGGCCCTGCGACCCTTGGCCGTATCATGAATGTTATCGGCGAGCCGATTGATGAAGTTGGCCCGATTAAATCGTCCAAACATATGTCCATCCACAGAGATGCGCCTGCCTTTAAAGACCAAGCGACAGAGTCCGAAGTTTTGGGTACGGGAATCAAAGTTATCGACTTGCTTTGCCCCTATGTTAAAGGCGGCAAAATTGGTCTGTTCGGCGGTGCGGGCGTTGGCAAGACGGTTCTAATTATGGAGCTTATCAACAATATTGCCAAAGCTTACGGCGGTTATTCCGTGTTTGCGGGTGTCGGCGAACGTACCCGCGAAGGTAATGACCTGTATTGGGAAATGATTGAGAGTAATGTGAATATTGAAGGCGGCGGCGGTGATAGCCGTTGTACTTTGGTTTACGGACAAATGAACGAGCCTCCGGGAGCGCGTGCGCGTGTAGCGCTTACGGGTCTCACCCAAGCCGAATATTTCCGCGACGAAGAAGGCAAAGATGTTCTATTTTTCGTGGACAATATCTTCCGCTTTACCCAAGCTGGCTCCGAAGTGTCGGCTCTGCTTGGCCGTATCCCGTCCGCCGTGGGTTACCAGCCTACGCTGGCCACTGAAATGGGTCAAATGCAGGAGCGGATTACTTCTACGAATAAAGGCTCGATTACTTCCGTGCAGGCGATTTATGTGCCAGCAGATGATTTGACCGACCCGGCTCCGGCGGCATCATTTGCCCATTTGGACGCGACAACCGTTCTGAACCGGGCTATCTCTGAAAAAGGTATTTACCCTGCGGTTGACCCGCTTGACTCTACGTCTCGTATCCTAGAGCCGCGTATCGTTGGCGATGACCATTACGAAGTTGCCCGTATGGTGCAGGAAATTTTGCAGAAGTATAAATCCCTACAAGACATCATTGCTATTTTGGGTATGGACGAGCTTTCGGAAGAAGATAAATTGGTTGTTGCTCGTGCGCGTAAAGTTGAGAAATTCCTATCCCAGCCTTTCCATGTTGCGGAAATCTTTACGGGTATGCCGGGCTTGTTGGTCGATGTTAAAGACACGGTGAAATCATTCCGTGGTGTGTGCGAAGGCGAATATGACCACATCCCAGAGCAAGCTTTCTACATGGTCGGCGGTATTGAAGACGTGATTAAAAAAGCTGAAAAGATGGCTTTAGAGGCTGCATAAATATGAGCGGCAAGCTTGAACTTGCGGATTGTGTCAACAAGCACTGTCCCAATTCGGGCAAGCCGGTCAGTGTGGACGGCTTAACAGTGTATAAAGGCAAGGTGGTCGGGTTTTGTAATCCGAACTGCCGCGATACATTCGAAAACGCGCTCCGTGTTTTTGACGATTGTTTAGAGAAGTAATATGGCAGATAAATTACAGTTTTCATTGGTATCGCCAGAGGCGGAACTTTTCTCCGGCTCGGTTGACCAGGTTGATGTGCCGGGCACTGAGGGTGATTTTGGCGTCTTTGCAGACCACGCCCCCTTTATGGCGGCTATCCGCACAGGTGCGATTACCGTTTTCAATGACGGCACGGAGACCCAATATATGATTCAGGGCGGCTTCGCCGACGTTACGCCGGACGGCCTAACCGTTTTGGCAGAAATTTGCATTTTGATGAGCGATGTTAAAGCCGATACGCTCGCCGGGGAAATTACAAAAGCCGAAGCCGCATTGGAAGCCGCTGAAGGCGACGCAAGCCTCCCCGCCGCCCAACATCTAGACGGGTTAAAGCAATTGGCTGAGAGCCTTTAAAGTACCAGAATAAGTCCCGGATATAAGGATATAACATTGTTCACCGTCAACCTGTCCCATGTATGGGATAAGGTTGAAGCCTCATGAATTATATTATTTGTGCAATTGGCTATATCCATTTTCCTTTGTCGTGTTTTATCTATTGACACCCCCCCCGGTTGTATATGTTGTCCTTATTTGAAGGGAGAACTGTAATGAAACTTAAATATTTTGTAATTGGTGTTGGATTGATAAGTGTGGCAATGAGCATTTCAGGCTGTAAAGATGAAAGAGATGCAATTTGCGCATTGACTTGGGAACAAGCTGCTGGGCCGGGCAATACCCGTGTTTATGCAGGTCAAGGGGATTACTACCTAGCAGACATGGATGGAGATGGTTGGATAATTGAGCCAGAGTTTAATAATTACTGTCAAATGACTGAGGGATTGTCAAACGAACAATTGCTCTTATTAAAACCTTTGGCAGAAGAAGCTCAGTCTATTGGTCAGGAATAACTAATGGCCAAGTGCAAACTTAACGCTAGGGCATATTATAAGGAAAAAGACATGAAATTATTGAAACTGTTCGTAACTGTTTTGGCTTTGGCCAGTTTTCCTCACACAGCATCGGCTCAAGAAAGCGGTGCTTATGGTAGCGTCGGGATTACGACTTATGAATTTGATACTATTGGAGCCAATGCAAAGTTAGGCTATAGTTTCAGCGAATATTTTGGTGTTGAGGGTGAGGGTGTACTCGGATTTTCTGGAACTACAGAGACAATCGGAGAAAACCAAATACCATTCAAAACGGATTATACAATCGCAGCCTTTGCTATTGCGCGACTACCTGTAAGCGAACAAGTTGATTTATTTTTGCGCGGTGGTTATCACCAAACAGGGGTCAGTTTGAGTGCGATTGGAACGCTATTAGACGGAGATTTTGACGGCGGCGCTCTTGGTGGTGGAATACAGTATAATTTTTCTTCCAAAAGTGGAATCCGCGCTGAATACACATATTTAGGCGGGTCGTTTGCAAACTTTAATGCAGTTTCGCTTGGCTATGTAAGAAAGTTTTAGGGCTACCCATTTCGGTGCCCTTAGATGAGTTTTGAAAACTCTCGTTCCAACTTATCGTATACTGGACGTTTGAACGGGACTACCAGTTTTGTTGCTAGCGATAGACTGGCCCAGCGGTAATCGGTGAACTCGGCTGGTTTGTGGGCTTCAAGATTGATGTTTGCCTCATTGCCAACAAAGCGGTAGGCGAACCATTTTTGCCGTTGTCCTCCCCAGCCCCGTGCGCGCTTGGAATATTTAAATCCGTCGGGGAAATCATAATATAGCCACTCATTTATCTTGCCCAATGGCTTGACCATGTCCTTAGTGATGCCAGTTTCTTCGGCCAGTTCGCGCAATGCGGCTTGTCTTGGTTTTTCGCCTTTGTCTATTCCGCCTTGGGGCATTTGCCAGACATAGGGGCCGGAAGCTTTTTTGCGCTTCCCGAGAAAGACATCACCCTTAGCATTGAACACAGCAATGCCAGCGGCTGGACGGTAGGTTTCTTTATCACGGCGAATCATGAGGATAGGTCTAGCGCGTTTTCAAGGCATAGGAAACTGGCGCTATTTCAATATTATCGGGTTTGCTTGCCAACCATAATTTAATACCATCGATTGTCCCCTCATAGGCAAATCCCATTCCGATAGGCACATTATCATAGCTGTCTTCATGCAGTATTTTGATATTGCGCAAAACATAAGTGCGGTCTTGTTGCTCTTCGTCCAAATATCCATTGGCGATGATGGCCGGAAGGCCTTCGCGCTTTGCTAGCGGTTCAATGCGGGTGTTATCCATGGCGCCGTCATATACAAAGCCTAACCCGGCATCTTTCAAGGCTTTTATTATCGGCAAAAGAGCCGTCTCATCATTGACCAGCCGGGCGCCATCATAATTGGTCACGGCGAAATATCCTTGAGCGCGGCTTAGCAAGTATTCAAGGTTGCGCGTATTGGCTGTACCGGAGCCTGCAATTGTTAGCGTGCGTGTTTCGGCGGGTTCGCTTCCTTGCATGGGGAGTTCAATCATCACCTCATGGCCACGAGCACGTGCATTATTAATCCAACCTTGCAGACCTGGTGCATCTGCGGCGAACGATAATGTTACCACACCGGGTAGGTTGTTGATAGCCTTACGGGTGATACTCGGATTGAGACCAAGCCCGCCGACGACCAGAGATATATATTTGGTTTCGGCGTTGGGCGTGAAAGGTTTGGCATAGGCGGTGAGCACAGTGCGGCCATCTTTATGCGGATGCGGTACACGACCAAAGGGTGTCATGCGGCTTAGTCCGACAATGGGCGCCCGAACGAGAGGCGTATAATCGCGTATAGTTTGTTGGTTATCCTCTAGGGACCGACCATTTATCAACACCGGGCCAGTACGGGTGCTTTTTGGGGGCGTAATTTGGCTTGGCCCGCCAACCATATTCACTTGCTCAGTCGGGTTTACATCTAGCGGAATATTATCAGGCTTCAGCAAATCGGGTAGAGGCGGCGTTTTGTTGGCCGTTTGGATTATAACTTGCTTGGGTAACAATATTTCGGTCGTCGTGTTTGCTACAGGTTCATTCTTGGCCGAAATATTGAGCCAAGAAACCACCGATAGCCCCGTAATGACGAGTAACAGTACGGCGCTCAGCCCGTGCTTGCGCACTGAGGGGAGTTTTCTCGGATTTCTGCGAATATGCTGAGCCATGTACAATGGGTAGCGCGAGCGGGCGCTAAATACCAGTAAAATTATCGGGTCGCATCTGGGGTGTTATTGGTCGAAAAACTTGCGTAGGCGAGATTTATAATTGGCGGATTTGAGTATTTTCACAGCTTCTTCTAATTGGTAATCCTTGTCGTCCGGCCAGTCTTCTGGTGCATAGCGCGGCTTAGGTTTTGCTTTTTTATGCGTCTTGCCTTCTGATTTGCGGATGATGGAATCAAGGGAATTTGGCAAGCTGGATTCGGCAAAACGGGTATGTTCCTCACCGTCGTCCGCATATGCTTCAATCCATATATCAGGCGTGATGCCAAGCCCTTGGATTGATTTACCCGACGGTGTAAAATACCGTGCCGTGGTGAGACGAAGCGCACCTTTCCGCCCCCCCTCTAATGGGAATACAGATTGAACGGAGCCTTTGCCAAAGGACGGCGCACCAATTATCATTGCCCGACCTCTGTCTTGTAAGGCACCTGCTACAATTTCGGAAGCGGACGCCGTAGAGCCATTAATGAGAACAACCAAGGGCACGCCTGCTATTTTCTCGCCTTGCTTGGCATGATAACGGCTATTGTCGTCCTTTTGGCGACCCCGCACAGAAACAACTTCACCGCCATTTAAGAACAAGCCAGCGACATCTACACTTTGCAATAAAAGTCCGCCGCCATTACCGCGCAAATCGAGAACAAGTCCGGGGAGGGTGCGTCCGTACTCTTTAGTGAGCAATTCTATGGCTTCTGCTAAATCCCGTGCGGCGTGTTCGTTGTTAAAAGTTTCGAGATAGATATAGCCCATGCCCTCATACATACGGTGGCGCACGGCTCTGCCTTGGACAACGGCGCGAATAACAACAACATCACGTGCCGCCTTGCCGGGGCTTTTTACGGTCACGGTAATCGGGTCGCCCGCTAAACCGCGCATTTTCTCGACTGCATCGCTCAGGCTTTTGTCTTTAATATCGACACCTTCCACATGGGTGATATTGTCGCCAGCCTTAATGCCCGCCCGCGAAGCAGGGGCATTTGGGTTGGCATAATTTACTTTGATCAACCCGTCTTCCATAGAGACTTCAATGCCAAGCCCCCCATATTCGCGCCGCGCACGTTTTTGCTGTTTTTCGAAATTTTTAGGCGCGACATAGCGTGAATGCGGATCCAGCGATTGCAAAAGACCGTTAAGGGCATCGCCAATCAGGGCATCACTTGCAACGGGTTCGACATATTGGTCTTGCACGCGCGTCAAAACATCTGCGAACAGTGCCAATTGCGCGTAGGTTTTCTGTTCCTTATCGAGCTTCGCATCAGCAAGTGTGCGCATAGAAATACCAAGGCAGGTACCCAGTGTTATCAAGAGCACCAGCCAAACAGATTTCCGAATAGATCGCTGCATGTTTAACCCCGAGCCGCAGCCATTCGGGACTTGTACGAGCCGTCTTTCAATATTTCCAAAGCGCGTTTTAACTGAAAGTCGTCTTCAATATCGAAATCCTTAGGGGGGTATTCTATCTCCGTTTTATCGTCGGTATCTTCGTCCGCATCACCGTTTTCATTTTTTATGGAGTTAGGCAAGTCGGATTCGCGTAACGAAATATCGACTTTTTCCTCGTCCAACAATGCATAGGACACGGCAATGTCCGGCGTAATGCCTGTACCTTGAATAGAACGCCCCGCAGGGGTGTAATAACGAGCAGTGGTCAAGCGCAAAGCACCATCGCGGCCATTGCGCAGTGGGATGACCGACTGCACGGAGCCTTTGCCAAATGATGTTAGTCCAAGAACAAGCCCGCGTTCACGGTCTTGAACGGCACCGGCGACAATTTCGGAAGCCGAGGCCGAGGCGCCGTCGATCAGTACGATGACCGGAACGCCGCTGACCAATTCGCCTTTTTTGGCGTTATAAGTTTCAGTATCTACTGGGCGCCGCCCGCGTGTGGATACGACCTCTCCGCCGTCGAGGAAGGCGCTAGAAACACGAATAGACTGATCCAGGAGGCCGCCAGGATTGCCGCGCAAGTCGACGATAAGTCCCGGGATTTTCCCACCGAGTTCTTGCTTGATAGAGGTTATAGAAGTTTCCAAAGACGTCGCTGTAAGCTCATTAAACTGGGAAATACGCAGATAGCCCATCCCGTCCTTAATTTCATGGCGCACAGGTTTTTTCTTGATGATGGCACGAACCATAGTAATGTCGCGCGGGTCTTCGCCTTTGCGTACAACTGTAACCGTAATCGGTTCGCCGGGCTTGCCGCGCATTTTATCAACGGCATCGCTCAGGCTAAGCCCGAGGATAGAGACATTATCAACTGCCGTTAGATAATCTCCGGATTTAATTCCGGCCTTTTTGGCAGGTGTATCGTCGATGGGTGAGATAACTTTAACCACACCTTCTTCCATGGTCACTTCCATGCCGAGGCCGCCATATTCGCCGGAGGTAGCGATTTGCATGTCATCGAACTGGCTAGGCGCAATATAGCTGGAGTGCGGGTCAAGGCCTTGCAGCATACCGTTTAGGGCATCATCGATCAAATCGGCATTATCCACGGGCACCACATAGCTGTTGCGCACTCGCGCCATGACATCAGCCAGTAAATCCAACTGTTCGAAGGTTTGCTCTTGGCTGGATTTTTCAACCGCCACAGCACTGTTATTGCTGGTCGAGAAGGCAAATAGCGCACTGGCTGCAATAACACCCATGGTTGGCAATATATATTTCATCTGTCTCTCCGAAGAATTATGACGCTTTATGCGCTTATTTAAAGTGTTCTTATCCGTTACAAAACCATATTACCAGAAATTACCAGAGATATTGGTGAATTTATAGTCATATTTCAGTGTTCTGCAATCTACCCCGACCGTGCAAGAGCTGCGCCAACCCACGGTTTTGGATTGATGCTGCTGCGGTTTTTGCGAAACTCCATGAACAGCTCGGGTGATTTTGTGCCTGTGGTTGGCATCAGTCCGAGCGGTTCTCCGGCTTTGACGCTTGTGCCTGCCTTGGCAAATGTTTCGCCCAAGCCTGTTAGTACGATAAAATACCCGCCGCCTACATTTAAAATAACCACATGGTCATCATTAAAAGCGCCGGAAAACTCGACCCGTCCCGCGAACGGCGCAATGACCTGGGCTTTGCGGGTGGACTTAAGGCTAATGCCTTTTGCCGTGCCGCCGCCTGCCAGGCGGGCGCCGTAATTACGGCTTAATTTGCCAAATACAGGGAGTGGGACTTGCCCGCGTGCATCAGCAAAGCGTGCAGAGCCAGACGGAATAAACACGGGCGGAACATAGCTCGGCGTCGATATATTTCCGGGTTTTGGCTTCAAGCGCGGCACCGGATTACCTATGCCGCGCGCTGGCTTCAGGCGCGGCAATATGGCTTCGGCGCTATCTTCAAACCGCGCAATTAAGTCCCGCAAATTTTTGGCTTCCTTAGCCAGACGTGCGGCTTCGTCGATTTTGGTTTTCCGGTCTTTGTCTAATTTATTGCTCAGGGCGGATTTATTGGTGATGATAGACTTTATGCGTGTTAGCCGGACATTGACGTCTTTGGCATGGTTGGCAATCTCGCCGCGTTTTCTGTCCATCTTGGTGCGCACAGCTTGCAACTCGGACAATTGGTCTTGCAGGCGCTTAGATTTTTCATGCAAATCCCGGCTGAGATAAGCCAGTAAATGCGCCGCGCGGGCGGCATCTGTGGCATTTTTTGGATGTACCAACAAAGCCGGCGGCGGGCTTTTATCAATACGTTGTAATGCGGCCAGCATGTCACCAAGCGCGGCGCGGTCGGATAATATCTTCGCCTTGAGCGCCTTTTCTTGGGCGCTCAGGTCTGATAATTGGGCGCGGGCTTTGGTTTCAGCACGCTCAAACCCCCGCGCTTGGCCACTGGCACTCACTAAGTCGTCTTGCAAGCCACCAATTTCGCCCAATATTGTTTTTTGCCGTTGGCTCAACGCCTTAGCCTGCGCTTCCGCTCGCTTTTGCCTCTCTGTCAGATTTTCCAATTTATTGGGGTCTACAGTTTGCGCGAATGCAGGCTGAACCAAGAGTATGAGTAAAACAAAAATGGCGGTTATGCGCTTCATCCCTATCTCATAGCAGATTCGCAGGCTTTGTCAGCTTATGAGTTCATCTAAGAAAAGGCCCGGCTTTGGTCTCCAAAAGTTTGACCAAAATTGGATCCATATATTCGTAATCATCCGGAATACCCAGAGTGATGACCCGTTGTCCGTTTAGATGTTTGCGGTGTTTTTTAGACAAGCGGTTCCGATGACGATTTTCCATTACAAAAATAATGTCTGCCCACTTTAATTGCTCGGGCGAAACAACAATGCTGGCAGAAGTATCTAGGCCAGCCGAATCCGTTTCTATATTTGGCCAATCTGCAAATACATGTTCTGCGGTCGGACTACGCAGACGGTTGGCTGAACAAAGGAAAAGCACATTTTTATGTTTCATGTTTTTCTCCAATTAGTCTCTATGATAAGGCGTACCCGCCAGAATGGACAGCGCTCTATACACTTGTTCTGCAATCATCACGCGGACCAATTTATGCGGCCATACGGGTTTACCGAGCTGCCATTTCACGGCATTTGCGGGCAGAGCGGCTGGTTCGAACCCGTCGGCACCGCCAATAGCAAATACCAAAGTACCTATGCCGTCATCGCGCCAATTGGCAATCTGCCGTGCCATTTGCCGTGAGGTCAGGGCTTTGCCGCGCTCGTCCAGAACCACCAATACATCACCGGGTTTTGTGAAAGATAATATGGTTTCCGTCTCTGCAATGCGCGACTTGGCAGAGCGAATATCAACCGCACTTTCACTGATATTTGGAATGCCTATATTGCGTCCAACAACACCAGCACGGCCAAGATAATCATCAATCATTGTCCGCTCCGGCCCGGATTTAATAAAACCAGCGGCGCGGATGATGATATTCATTTAGTCCAAATCGTCACTGCTAGGGGACACTGACCACAATTTTTCCAGTGCGTAAAACTCGCGCACTTCAGGGCGGAATAAATGCACAATGACATCCCCCGCATCAATCAATACCCAATCGTTTTGTTTGTCGCCCTCAATGCCTAGTTTCTTCAGGCCGATTTCCTTTAGCCCGCGCTGAACATAATCAGAAAGCGCGTTGACATGGCGGTTTGAGCGCCCGGAGGCGACAATCATGGTATCGGCAATAGACGATTTCCCAGCCAAATCCAACCGCACAATATCTTCAGCGCTTTGGGTGTCCAGAATATCATAAATCAGCTCAGCCAGCTCCGCTGCGGCTTGTTTGGTTTTTGGCAGCGTACCAGTTTTGGCTTCGCGCGCATCAGATGTATTAGTCAGTGTCTTACTCCAGTAAGGCGGCCAAACCGGCCATTAAATTAAGGTCAGGGCTTATGGTATATCACAAGTGTGGTGTCAAGGCTCTGGAGAGCTAGCCAGGGGCAAATCATCAATTATTAACAGCTATTCCACCAAGAGTATAAAGAGATTAAACGGCGATACTTGTATAATATCTATAGAGTGGTTCCAATTTGCCATAGTAATATCGTCATAATCACAGATAGTGTTTACCTATAGGTGGAAATTAACGATTAATGATTTACTCCTGTCTTCACCTTGTTTCTCGCCTTTAGGTGTTTTCCTCGCAGAGTTGGCGAGAACTTCCAAAAGTTAGCTGACTTTAAAATCCGGACGATATTCCGACGCCGAACCAAATACTGGATTTATCGGGTGCAGAAATCGTAGCGGGGTTAGTGATGTCGAAATTAGTGTCCAGGAAACTGGCTTGCGAGCTTAGCCCGCCGTTTATGCCTGCATATACGGATGTGGTGTCGTTAAACCCGTAACTAAGCGCGCCGGACAGGGAGCCGTATTGGTAATCACTTGCGCCGTCGACTGTAACCAAACCTGCGCTTGCGCCAATATCAAAACTGGATTTCTCGCCGATAGGGACAGAATATTCCGCGCCGCCTTCTAGGGTGAAAGCTTTTAGGGTTAAGTCGTAATAGGCGGTGATGCTTGGGGCGAGGGGGGTGTCAAAACCGAGACCGCCATAAACCTCAACCGTGCTGGCATCACCTGCACCCGTGCCAATATCAAAGACGCCGCCAGATTGCGGATAGTGGTAGAGGGTGGCACCAACGCTGGCGGATATTGTCTCGCTGAGGTCAAAACCGTATCCGGCGTAAATGTCTATTTCGTCGGCAAAGACGATGCTTTCCTTGCCGCTGGCTACGGAGGCCCAGACGCCTGCACTAAAATTTCCAACCGAGATTTCAGCGCCGGGCTGGAACGCTTCGCCCGCCAGAGTGACGCCGCGAAATACGTATTCGGTGACATAGTCAGTGCTGACCGAGACCGATACGTCTTCTCCGGCCAGGGCATAGGTTGAGCTAAGCAGTATTAAAGGGATGGCAAGGGGCATTAGAGCCAATCTAAGGGCTAATTTCTTCATGATGTTTTCCTGTTTTTTGGGGGGTGTGATTAAGTTAAGAGACAAATTCCGGGTAGGCCGCGACACCAAGTTCACCTTGGTCAAGGCCAACATGTTCTTGTTCTGCGGATACCCGGATACCGATGGTTTTCTTGAGAGCAAACCAGATAATTGCACTGACGATAAAGACGAATGTGCCAATAGAAGCGACACCGATAAGCTGGGGCATGAATTTAACATCCGGATTGGTAAATGCCACCGCCAGCGTGCCGAAAATCCCCGCAACCAAATGCACCGGGATTGCCCCGACAACATCGTCGATCTTGAACTTGTCCAGCAAAGGTACGGCCAACATAGCGAGTAATGAACCAAGTCCGCCGACTAACAGAGCTACAGGCACACTTGGTGTGAGCGGTTCTGCGGTAATGGCTACCAAGCCAGCTAAAGCACCGTTGAGCGCCATAGTCAGGTCAATTTTCTTGTAGCGGAGCTGTGTATATAAGACGGCAACAACAACGCCTGCGCAGGCGGCCATATTGGTGTTAACGAAGATGGTTGATACATCGGCAACATCGCTAATTGTGCCCATGGCAAGCTGTGATGCACCGTTAAACCCAAACCAACCAAGCCACAGGATAAATACACCCAGTGTAGCCAGCGGCATTGACGAGCCGGGAATAGGGTTGATCTGGCCATTTGCGCCGTATTTACCCGCACGGGCGCCGAGGATAATGGCGCCAGCAAGTGCCGCCCAGCCTCCAGTGGAATGTACAAGGGTAGAGCCAGCGAAATCAGAGAAGCCTTTGGCGTCGAGCCAGCCTGTACCCCATTCCCAAGAGCCGACGATTGGATAAATCAACCCGGTGAGAAGCGCTGTAAAAAGCAAAAATGGCCAGAACTTTATCCGCTCAGCTAAGGCACCCGAGACGATAGACGCCGTGGTGGCGCAAAACACCATTTGGAAAAACCAGTCAGAGGCGGCTGAATAACCGTCCGCCGCATTGGCTTCACTAAATTGCATAATCGCCAATTTTCCGATAAACCCGCCTTCGGTAATGCCGTACATCAGTTGGTAGCCTACAAGCCAGAACATGACACCCGCCACTGCATACAGCGAAATGTTTTTGAGGCACTGCATGGAGACATTTTTGGTGCGTACCAATCCGGCTTCCAGCATGGCAAAGCCAGCCGCCATCCACATGACGAGGAAGCCGCCAATCAGGAAAAGTAGCGTGTTGAAAATATAGGCATTTTGCGCGTCGCTGGCCTCTAATCTGGCGGCCAAATCGGCCACTGTTTCTGCTTGGGCAGATACGGCAGGGCTTGCCAACATTAGTAGCGGGAGAAATTTTAGGGATTTTCTTAGATGTGACATATGTGTCTCCAATGAGTATTTATGAATTTGATTAAAGGGCGGATGCGCCAGTTTCGCCTGTGCGGATGCGCACGGCTTGCTCGACATCGACAACAAAAATTTTGCCGTCGCCGATTTTGCCTGTGCCGGCCACAGTTTTAATGGCCTCGATAATGGCTTCGACTTGGTCACTAGGGATAACCAGTTCGATTTTTAATTTAGGCAGGAAGTCGACCACATATTCCGCGCCCCTATACATTTCCGTATGACCTTTCTGGCGGCCAAAGCCTTTGGCTTCCAAAACAGTCATGCCGGTAATGCCGAGGGCTTGTAGGGCCTCTTTTACTTCGTCCAGTTTGAACGGCTTGATTATCGCTTCGATTTTCTTCATATTATTCTCCAATGTAAAAATCTGGGTGTAATTCCGGTATCATTTGGCTATTTGCTAACGACGTATAATAATGAGGAGCAAGTGAGCGTGACGAGATTGACTGGGAACAGGCGAAAAATGTCGATATTGCCTAAAAATTAGCCGCTAATTTTAGCAATTGCACAAATATTCATCACAAAAGGCAGGTATGGAACCGAAAACAAAACTTGATGTCACCAAAGCCGAAGCGGTGCGAATCCGCGAGCGGGTTAGCGCCGTGCGGACTATTGAAGGTGCCACCGGAACGTCAAGGTTAGCGACGGTGGGTGACGCGCCCGGCTTGCTAAAACTCCTCAGCGACGAACGGGTATCCGGCGATGTCTACACACTGCCAAGACCGTTTTCACTCCGCAGCATCAGCGCATGGATAAAAGACCACGAGGCGCAAGCAAAGGACGGGGTCGGGCTGCTTATGGTGACAGAAGATGAAAGCGGAGACATCATCACCCTAACAGATTTCCAGTTCTGGCCCGAACACGCTGCTTGCGAATTCGGCGGTGTAATAGCCGCCCACCTCCAGAGCCAACACATAGGCACCAAAGGCATGGCGCATCTCTGCGACTGGGTATTCACAGAGCTAGGCATACGCCTACTGGTCATGACTGCATCAGTAGACAATATCCGCAGTCATAAATTATTACGCGGCCTAAACTTCACCCAAATGGGCGAAATGGACAGCGTGCGCCCAGACGGGAGTGTGAGACAGTCGCTTTATTGGGAGTTGGGGCGAGAGTGAAGTGAGCCTATTTCTTTACCGAATTGCTTTTGATATAACCTGTTTTTCTATCCACTAAAAAATCTATGATTTTTGTTGAGCGAGCTAATTTGTTATCATTGGTATACGGTTGTCCATCTATCATAATTCGGACAATGTTATCTACGCAGGAAAAATGCGTTTCTATATTCGAATATCCATATAAGTTGGACTTAGAACCAATTATCGGTCTGAGATCGATTTTTTCACCATTCACTTTCAATGTGAGGTCGATAGACCGTACTTCATGGTTTTCTTGTCGTTTCACTATAAAGGTTTCAACTTTATACCCCTTACAGTAAAACTCATTGGTCAATTTATTGATCTGGTTTGATGGATGTACGGTATAGCCTTCGTTTCGGGTTGACTTAATATTAATAATTTCATTACCCAACTCATCAGTTGTTTTCGTCACTGTTGTAGCCGCTTGAGCATCGTTTTTTTTTGCTTCAGATGCAGTAACGTCTGATGTGCAAGCCGAAGAAAAAATTAAACAAGTTAGAAGAAGAGTTGCTTTATAAGTCATAATAACATTCCTTAACATTTAGATTGTGCGTCTTTCCTATTGCTGCCTTTGGATGAATTTTTGCCAAAGTCACCACTGTAATCGAATTCTGCAAAGGAGCCTTGTGGACTTAAAATATATTCAGAATATGTATTGGCTGCTGCCCATCCATTATCTACCCAACCTTCTGAGGTCTCCCAGTCACTATCACTTGGCCAGTAGCATTGTTATAATTATCTAGAGTATGGTTGTGGATGGAAGCAACTATGGTATCGCTCGAACTGATGGAAAATTCAAGATTAACGCTCCCCCCTAATGAGGTGCCCCTAAACAATTCTGTAACCCGCAGTTCGCCTGCCGAATTCCTGATTATTACGGCGCCATATTCTCTATTTTTCCAGTCACGTTTCTTCATTATATCTTTCGCTATTTGCCGAGCGAGTGAATCGATGGCGGCTTCTTTGGCCTGCTCCAGTTGACATTTTTGTTCTTCCGTTAGTTCTTCATCAGTATCAGGCGGAGCTTCTGGACATGGATTTCCTGTTCCACAAGAGTTGTTCATATTATCTAACATGTCAAGGGCGGAGTAAAATCAGGCCATGTGGCGGCGTAAAAGTCTACCAGTACGCTGTGCTTAAATGATGTGATAAAGGGGCCAATTGGCCCCTTTATCACATTAGTTTCTTTCTTACCTTTGT
>JAKIUV010000138.1 GCA_021647375.1 Robiginitomaculum sp. | reverse complement strand
CCTGCGGTTTGCAAGCTTTGTTCATTTGCGCCGGCATCCATAAATTCTAAGTGTAAGGTTTTGGATCAGTTGTGCCGAGAACAGGAATATTACCGGACGGCCCAACATGATTTGCAGGTGCGCCTACAGGTGATCCTACAGGTGCATAAGCGTGCGCCGGAGAACTTGTGTAGGGATTATCAAGTCCATTGCCGCCCCCATAACTACCATCCGCATAAATTTGCGGTACTTCCATTTCAACAGGCGCAGGCTCCCCGTAAGGACTTGGCGGATCATATGCCAGTTCGGCGTAACCCGTCCCGCTACCATCATACACATCCGGGCCATAAGCGGCAGGTGCGGCAGGTGCATGATTGGGCGCATAGGCCGGCTCAGGTGCAATATCTGGCGCATAATTCGGTACTGATTCGGGTATATCATTATAATATGCGGGTTCAGTACCCGGCTCTGCTGTCTCGCGAACACGGGCCTGCGAGCCAGGGCCATATAATTTTGGATCCAAAAACACCCTCAGCAAAGCCAACATAAACACACTGAATGTCGCGCCTAGAAAAGCCAAAGCCCGTAAGATTTTCTTCATATTGCGCCCCTTACGTGCCATGGTCGGCGTGGTGATGAATTTAATATGGTCGCTGGAATTCTCAAGTTGTTGCTCATCGACTAAAGCCTCGGTTTCGCGGGCTTGCAAACGCGCCAAACGGGTCTCGACAGTGGTTTTCTCGCGTACCAGATTGGCATATGACGGCCCAATTTCACGCATCCGCTTGACCTTGGCAACGGCTCCATTGAGTTGTCTTTGTAATGTCACTTCTTGTTCTCGCAAGCTATCAGCGGTCGATTGGAAGGTGTTTCTTTGGGTTAAAGCCGACTGATAATTAGGATTGGGGCCGACACGGCGTCCCCCGGACGGCTTTCCACCATTGGCGCTCACTTGTGTGCGCAATTGTTTAATCTCGGCATCTTTCGCCCGAACAACCGTGCTTGTCGGTAAATATTTGGCGAGCAATTGCCGCCGTTCAAGTTCTGCCTGTGCTAATCTTTGCGAACCACGGTCGTCTATATAGAGATCAATTGTTGGCGGCAACTGCCTTAATTGGTCTTCGCTAGCGGCCAAAGCCGCTTCCGAGGCCGCCAAACGCCCCCGGAGTGTATTGAGCTGTGTGCGCAGTAATTCGGCGCGTGTCCGCACGCCGGTTTGCTCGGCTGTAAAATCGGAAATGTTGTTTCTGTTGAGCAGGTTTTGAATTTTAGCCTCAATACTGGCCAATTGCTCCTCGGTATCTCTACGGCGCTCCGACAGATTGCCAGATTTTTGAATGACAAATTTCCGTTTTCTGAAATTGCTATAAGACGCCATAAAAGCATTGAGCGTCTTTACGGCGACGTCCGGGTCTTGGTGTTTATACGACAAATCAACTATTGATGATTTTGGCGACGGCATAACCGCATAAGACGCGTCGACCATTTTGACGATGTCGTTCCAAGGGTCAGTTTTCGCATTTTTCGGAGCCATAACCCACTTATTATACAGTTTTGGCGCAAACCGCTCCCCGCCGACACCACCATTGGCCTTTGAACTGATCATTGTATTGATGACTTCATCCAAAATAGCCGAATTTTTGATAATGCCAACTTCCGTCAAAGTCACCTGATCAGAGGTAATGGAAAGTGGACTGTTAAAATTCGCACTGCCTGAAACCGGATTGTAAACATACTCGACCAATATCCGCCCCTCGGCCATATATTGACGTTTGACATCCTTGGTAAAGTAGAAGCTCAACCCGACTAAAATGAATATAAGCGGAATTGCCCAGAGCATCTGTTTCAAGAACGCACCGGGTATGGCGCGAAGGCGAATACCACTGCCGTTTCCATCATAGCCTGCGCCACTAGTATTGCCTGCATATTGACCGTATTGGGCCATACTTATCCTCACATAAACAAATTCGTTAACGCACTTGAACGGCTAAAATTTAATATTTCCTTAGCCATTTTTGTTAACTGTTGAAAAAACACGTTAAGTTTCAGATTAAGGTTGGTAAATATGCGCAATATTGGAAAAAATAGCCTAATCACAGGCATTATGGCCATTTCTTTAGTAAGCACAGCAGGCTGTAGCGCCAATTCAAGCACCCATCCCTATCAAAAAACGAATCAATTTCAGGCAAAAAACGTGCATCCTGTTAACTATAACTCGGGACGGATGGTTCAAAACCGCAATATTAACAGCCGCCAACTACGCGCACCGAATCGCTCTGCAAACCGCTACGGGATCGCGAATGTGAACACTGGTGCCGTTCCGCCACCTGGCCCTTACGATATGTTCCAACGTTGGGTCGATTATGAACCTCAATATAAATTATTCCCCGGCGATCAAATTGATGTTGTCGTCCAAACTGCGCCGGAACTATCGCGCACCCTTACCGTCGCACCGGACGGGCGCATTTCAATGCCCTTGGTTGGCACTATTATGGCGGCTGGGCGATCAATTCCGTGGCTTGAACAAGCCATTCGCGCCGAACTTGCCAAACAGTTGGTCGACCCAACAACGGCTATAACCAGCCGTGCATTTGCCCAGCAAAGCATATATGTGGGCGGTCAAGTAACCCAACAAGGCACCTATGCCCTCAGCGGACCTATTGGTTCGTTAGAGGCCATCATCATGGCTGGTGGTTTCCTACCATCCGCCAAAACCCGCGAAGTGGCTATTTTGCGCCGTGCGCCGAACGGCGGCTTGATGATGCGGGTGATCGACCATAAACGCGGCCTGCAAAATATCCGTTCCTACGCAGACAATATGCAGCTAAGGCGCGGTGATATTATTTTCGTGCCGCGCAACAGTCTATCCGAAATTGGTGTATTCGTACAACAAATCCGCGCCGCCATTCCTGTTGACCTTAGCTTAAGCTATAATCTGGGCAACAATTTCAGTAATAACACAACGCCGTAATTTTTGAATTTTTCGGCACATTTTACGAGTTTAACTGTCAGAGTTATCCGCTTGCCCCATAGGCTTAGAACGGTTTTCGTTAATTGGGTTCACAAGTAGCTATATTGTCATCCCGGGCTTGACCCGGGATCTCATAGCTTGCGGCGAGTGCGAGGCCCCGGATCAAGTCCGGAGTGACAGGCAGGGGTGACAGGCAGGCGGATGTATTTGATTGAGATTATTTTAAATATCTCATCCTCACCCCACTTTAGTGGGGGAGGTGCCCCTTCTTAGGGGCGGAGGGGGAAGCAAGCCCGCACAAATACCGGACGT
>JAKIUV010000052.1 GCA_021647375.1 Robiginitomaculum sp. | reverse complement strand
TACCCTATCAGATTCATATTCATTCGCTCGGGTGAAATTAATCATGGATTGTTGTTGTAAAGCTGATGTCATTGCTGCAACCGCAATTGGGGCGTCTCTAGAATCAGAATATTGTGAGGCTAAAACTGCTCCAAGCATTCCTAAAACCATAGGGATGGTATTTTTCTTAGCATCGGCATAAAATCGTGACATGTGTCTTTGTGTTGCATGGGCTATTTCGTGAGCTACAACTCCAGCTAATTCACTTTCTTTTTCTGTTTTTAAAACCAACATAGATTCGGTGCGCAAGACACCCGCAAGCGGTTTGATTTTTGTATTTATCAGTGTTTGGAGAGCTTGGGTCTCAGCCACGCGCACTTTCATCATATAAGAATGCGCCCCGCTAATATGGTGTAATTCTTGAACTTCGTCTAGCGCAACCAATGCAGCGCAGGCTGCGGCTTCGCCAGTGTAATCCATATCAAGTAATAAAAATGCGCACAAATTCGCACCAACTTTTTCTGGCGCAAGCACGGCCTGCCACGCCTTTATATGGCCGGATGCCGTCAATTTGCGAACACGCTCATTAGCCGTTGATACGGAGACTCCCACAGCCTGTGCAATCTGGGTGCTAGACTGGCGACTATCGGTTTGTACGATATTCAGAATTTTTCTGTCAACTTCGTCCATGTTAGGTAAATTTCCTGATATAACTTATAACAAACAGAATATTTATCATATTATTGCTCATGTCAATAATATTTCCGGCCTTTACATTAATTTTCCATATGGCTATAAGATTTTTCAGGAGAACTCATATGAAATACTTACTATTCACATCATGCGCACTGGCCTTAACCTTTTCGGCATGCGGCGGCACAAACAAAAAAACTGTATCTGTTGAAACGGCACAAATGGCACCTGCTGATAATCCCTACGCCAAAGGCATGGTGGTTGCTGCCAATCCTCATGCGGCTCAGGCTGGCGTCGAAGTCCTCCGCGCTGGTGGGTCTGCCGTGGATGCGGCCATTGCCGTGCAGGCCGTGCTTAGTCTGGTCGAGCCGCAAAGTTCTGGCATTGCGGGCGGGGCATTTTTGGTGTTCTACGATGCGGGGACGGGTAAGGTCAGCGCCTATAATGGCCGCGAAAAGGCACCGTCTGCTATTGATGAGACTTTGTTTTTGGGTGAAGACGGCCAGCCCTTGCGTTATTTTGAGGGGATTATTTCTGGGCGCTCTACGGGTGTGCCGGGCGTGATGGCTATGTTGGACATGGCGCATCAGGATCACGGTAAATTACCGTGGGCAGATAATTTCGAGGCGGGCATTAAACTGGCCGAAGACGGGTTTGAGGTCAGTCCGCGCATGGCTATGCTGGTTGAGATGGCGGGTGGGTTTGCTCTGAAAGTTCAACCTGCGGCGCTCGAATATTTTTTCCACGAGGACGGTTCGCCGCTGAAAGCAGGGGATATTCGCGACAATAAATTATACGCAGAAAGCCTCCGTGCTTTGGCTAAAAACCCCCGCGCTATGAACGAGGGCCCTATCGCCGAAGCTATCGTCGCGGCAACCCGCGAAGAGCCGCGTCCGGGTGTTCTCAGCATAGCGGATATGGCGGCATACCAGCCTCAAAAAACCGAAGCCTTGTGTTCCCCTTACCGGGACTATGTATTGTGTGGTGCCATGCCGCCGTCGTCGGGTGGGATAGCCGTGCAAAGCATTATGGGACAGCTTGCGAATTTTGATATGAAAGCACTCGGCCCGACGCTTGACGGCTGGCACGTCTTTGCCGAGGCTGGCGAAATGGCTTATGCGGATCGGGATTTATTTGTTGCCGACCCGGATTTTGTTGAAGTCCCAAGCCGCGCACTGCTCAATCCGGATTATCTTAAATCCCGTGCGGCGCTGATTTCTATGGATAGCAGTTTGAAAAACGTCAAAGCAGGTGACCCTGTAGATTTCAAACCGGGCAAGGACGCCACGCCAGATGTGCCGGGCACATCGCATTTTTCCATTGTCGATAAATGGGGTAATGTAGTGTCTATGACCACGACTGTGGAGAGCCTATTTGGCTCCCAGCGCATGGCGGGCGGGTTTATGCTCAATAATCAGCTTACGGATTTTTCGTTTCGGGCGCGTGACGATGCAGGTAATTTAATTGCCAACCGTTCTGAGGCGGGTAAGCGTCCGCGCTCTTCTATGGCACCCCATATTGTGTTTCACAAAGACGGCACATTTGCTTTTGCCACAGGCTCGCCCGGCGGTTCGTCGATTATTGCCTATACAGCCAAGACCATGGTTGCCATGATTGATTGGGATATGAGTCCACAAGACGCCGTAAATTTAGCCAATGTGATTTCACGCAATGGTTCTGTGCGTCTCGAGGAAGCGGGCCTTGACCCAGAAATTATCACCGGACTAGAAGCCAAGGGCCACAAAGTCATCCGTTCAAAAGGCGAGATTTCCGGCCTGCACATCATCCGTCGAAATGCGGACGGGAGTTATGAGGGCGGTGTTGATCCTAGACGGGAGGGCACCGCTGAGACTGAATAAGCCTATACAAGAATAGGTTGTTATTCGCGCCAGTGTTGAAGGCTAAATTCTAATTCTCAAACCCAATCAACCCCGGCTCTCTTGGTGGGCAATATTTTTCTTCTAGTGTTCCGTCGAGGTATTTCTCAATCTCTTCCAGAGCCACTTCCAGATGCTGGGAATAGAAATGATCGGCACCTTCGATAAGCTTGCCGTAAATTTTCTTGCCCTTTTGAATGCGGATATTTTCTATGGCGCGTTCGACTTCTTCTGGGGGAACGACCGAATCGTGGCTCCCGTAAGTGATGAGGCCGGACGAAGGGCAGGGTGCTAAAAATGCCAGATCATATGTATTGGTCGGCAGGGACATGGAAACAAATCCGGCAACTTCCGGGCGGCGCATTAAAAGCTGCATACCGATCCAAGCGCCAAAGGAATAGCCGCTAACCCAGGAAAACGGGGCGTTTTGGTTAAAACTTTGCAGATAATCCAGTGCATAGGCAGCATCTTGCAGTTCGCCAGAACCGTGATCATAGACGCCCTTGGAGCGCCCAATACCGCGAAAATTAAACCGCAGAACCGAAAATCCGCGCCGTTTATAGCATTCATACATGGCTACCGGGATGCGGTGGTCCATATGCCCGCCCGCTTTGGGGTGGGGGGATAAAATAATGGCACAAGGGGCGGCGGCATCATCGCTGGGATGGTAGCGCCCCTCTAGCCGACCATCAGGGCCGGCAAAAATTACTTCTGGCATATATACACTCTTTTTACGCGGGTACGAGCTTCCGAATTAAGCGTCAAATAATACTTGACTAAATTAGTCGGAATTCGTAAATCGCGTCTTTGAAACCTGTTTGCATCTTAATTGTTGGGGGCTTCTAACAGGCATTTTTACAAAATGCAAAAAAAATTACACGTTTACGAGAATAACTGATGAAATTAACCGCCAAAGCCAGATATGCCGTGATTGCCATCACCGATATTGCTGTGATTGCGCGTGGAGATGGTGCAGTTAGCTTGTCGGATATTTCGGTGCGCCAAGATATTTCTCTGAGCTTTCTTGAGCAATTATTTGGCAAATTACGCAAGGCGGGCATTGTCGAGAGTGTACGCGGGGCCAGCGGCGGTTATGTATTGGCGCGGGCAAGCGCCGATATAAGCATTGGCAATGTAATGGCGGCGGTGGACGAAGAGGTGCAAACCAAACGCTGCGGCGATAGCGGGCTTGGCTGCACCACCAAAGGCGCGAAATGTTTATCCCACGATTTGTGGCAGGCTATGGAAGACCATATTGAGGGCTTTTTCACCGCCACCTCTATCCAAGATGTCATCGACCAAAAATTTCCGCAAATTTGCCCGGATCTTATGGAGAAAATGGAGGCTGCGGAATGAAAACACGTCTTTATTTAGACCATAACGCCTCCTCTCCGGCTAGGCCGGAGGTGATTGACGCTATGCAGGCGGCATTATTGACGCCGGGCAATGCGTCTGCGCCCCACGGTTATGGCCGCGCCGCCAGCACATTGGTTGAGGACGGCCGCGAAGCCGTTGCTCTTGCCATGGGCGTATGTGCCCAAGATTTAATTTTTACGGCCAGCGGCACAGAAGCCGTCAATACGGCGGTAAAATCTGCCGTAGATGCAGGCTGTAAGCGTTTGTATATATCTGGCATGGATCACCCCGCGTCTATTTTAATGGCCGAAGCTGGCGACAGCACAGTGGAAATGATACCAGTGCTATCGTCTGGCCTTTTAGATGTAAATTGGCTGCGGGTAAATTTGGCGCGCCATGATAGCGAAAAACACGGACGGCCATTTGTGTCCGTAGCCGTAGCCAATAGCGAAACGGGCGTCATCCAAGACGCAGAAGCTCTGGTTGATTTGGTCCACGACATGGACGGGCTGTTATTATTTGATGCCGTGCAGGCTTTGGGCAAAATCCCCCTGAATGTCATTGCTCTGTCGGATTATGTGGCCGTGTCCGCCCATAAAATCGGTGGGTCGCAAGGAGTGGGGGCTTTGTATGTTGCGCCCGGCGCGCCCTATAGCTCTATGATGATTGGCGGCGGTCAAGAAAAACGCCGCCGTGCCGGTACGCTCAATGTCGCTGGTATTGCCGGATTTGGGGTGGCGGCAAAGCTGGATACAGATTTAAGCCATACAAGAGAAATCAGAGACACCATCGAGGCAGGCTTGAAATCTATAGAGCCTGAAATAACCATATTCGGCGAAGACACGCTGCGCTTGCCCAACACATTGTTTTTTGCCATCCCCGATACCGCGTCCAGCACATTGATGATGGCGCTGGATTTAGCAGGCATATCGGTTTCAACAGGGATAGCCTGCTCGTCTGGCAAGGTCGGGGCAAGCCGCGCCGTTACCGCGATGGGGCTAGCAGACAAAGCACCGAACGGCGCAATCCGCATCTCGCTCGGCTACACAACCAAACCCGAAGACGCCGAAACATTTTTACAAGCATGGGCAAAAATCCGCAGACATGCATTAACAGGAGCCGCTTAAATGGGCGAAGTAAAAAACAAATACCGAGCAAAGCGAGGCAAGGGCGACCGCCCGTCGGCGCATATGCGCCGCACCCGCGTAGGCGTGCGTTCTTACGCACGTGCCGTGAGCGTAATAGAAGGAGCCGCATAATGGGCGAAGTAAAAAACATAGCTAAAGATGCTATTGAAGCCAAAACCGTCGAAGGCGTTGCTGGTCTCGAAGCCGATAAATACAAATACGGTTTTGAGAGCGATATTGAACAAGAGTTTGCGCCCAAAGGCTTGAACGAAGATATTGTTCGGTTTATCTCCGAGAAGAAAAACGAACCGGACTGGATGCTGAAATGGCGACTGGATGCCTATGCTCGTTGGTTGACCATGGAGGAACCCACATGGGCCATGGTCGATTATCCGAAAATTGATTATCAAGACGCCTATTATTATGCCGCGCCAAAATCCGATAAAGACGGGCCTAAATCTTTGGACGAGGTGGATCCGGATTTGTTGGAGGTTTATAAAAAGCTCGGTATCCCGCTCAAGGAACAAGAAGTATTGGCGGGTGTGCAAGGTGCGCCGCGTGTGGCCGTGGACGCCGTTTTTGATAGCGTATCCGTGGTCACGACGTTCAAAGAAGAACTGGCCAAGGTTGGTGTGATTTTCTGCCCGCTCAGTGAGGCTGTGCAAAAGCATCCTGAACTGGTGAAGAAATATCTCGGCACGGTCGTCCCGCCCACAGATAATTATTTTGCCACCCTGAACACCGCTGTATTCTCCGAAGGTTCATTTGTTTACATACCGCCGGGGGTCAGATGCCCCATGGAGCTATCCACATATTTTCGTATGAATGCCCAAGGTACGGGGCAGTTTGAGCGCACGCTCATCATTGCCGATAAAGGCAGTTATGTCTCATATCTTGAGGGTTGCACCGCCCCCATGCGCGATGAAAATCAACTCCATGCAGCGGTGGTTGAACTCATCGTTTTGGAAGACGCTGAGATTAAATATTCCACCGTGCAAAACTGGTGGCCGGGTGATGCAGAGGGTAAAGGCGGGGTCTATAATTTCGTCACGAAACGCGCCGATTGCCGGGGTAAAAATTCGAAAGTTAGCTGGACACAAGTCGAAACCGGCTCGGCCATAACCTGGAAATATCCGTCATGTGTTCTGCGCGGGGACGGCTCGTCTGGCGAGTTTTATTCTATCGCTATCACCAACGGTTTCCAGCAAGCCGATACAGGCACCAAAATGATCCATCTGGGCAAAAACACCAAGTCGCGAATTATCTCTAAGGGGATTAGCGCGGGTAAGTCCAACCAAACTTATCGTGGTCTCGTATCTGCTCACAAAAAAGCAACAGGCGCACGCAATTTCACCCAGTGCGATAGCTTGCTCATCGGCGACCAATGCGGCGCCCATACGGTGCCTTATATTGAGACCAATACCCCGTCCGCCCAATTTGAACACGAAGCCACCACGTCCAAACTCTCTGATGAGCAATTATTTTATTGCCGCCAGCGGGGGCTAAGTGAAGAAGACGCTGTGGCGCTCCTCGTCAACGGCTTTTGCCGCGATGTTCTGCAAAAACTGCCTATGGAATTTGCCGTTGAAGCGCAAAAACTTGTGGCCATATCTCTTGAAGGAAGTGTCGGATAGTTCGGCGCAATAATAAAGGAAAACACAATGACCAAGAAAACAAAAAAACCGACCCGTAAACAGGTTGCCAGCGGCTCTGAATGGGAAGAAAAATTCGCCTATTCCCGCGCCGTAGCCCAGGGCGATTGGTGCTTTGTATCTGGCACAACCGGAACCAATTACGAGCTGGGTGTGATGCCCGAAGAAGCGGCGCAACAAACACGCAATGCCATAACGACTATTGATGCGGCCTTACGTGCAGCAGGCTTTGAAATGGGCCATGTGGTGCGGGTGCAATACACGGTGACAAACCGCAAATATATCGAGCAAATCCAGCCGGAATTGCAACGGGCATTCGGTGCGATTAAACCAGCCGCGACCATGGTAATTGCGGACTTGATAGAGAAAGACATGAAAGTCGAAATCGAAGTTACGGCTTACAAAGGTTAATTGGTGACACAGAAAATATAGAAAAATCTGTGCTGTTCATGCGCTGGTTCCCCGTTTTAAGGGGATGCGTAAAAGTAAAAAAGAAGAAACAAAAATGATAAAAATTAAAAACCTGACGGCCACAGTCAATGACGGCCAACAGACTATTCTTAACGGGCTTAGCCTCGAAGTTCCGGCGGGGGAAGTGCATGCGATTATGGGGCCTAATGGGGCCGGGAAATCGACCTTGTCTTATGTTTTGACGGGCAAGGACGGTTATGATGTTACGGACGGTAGCGTCGATTATCTGGGTCAGGATTTGCTAGCTATGGAGCCAGAGGAACGGGCGGCGGCGGGCATGTTTTTGTCTTTCCAATATCCGCTGGAAATTCCGGGCGTGCCGACCATGCATTTTTTGCGCACGGCTCTTAATGCGCAACGCACGGCACGGGGCGAAGAGAATATGGCGGCACCAGAGTTTCTCAAAAAAGCGCGGCAGATTGCTACGGATTTGAAAATAAAACCGGACATGCTAAAACGCTCTCTCAATGTCGGGTTTTCCGGCGGTGAGAAAAAACGTATGGAAATTTTCCAGATGATGATGTTGGAGCCAAAATTCATCATCATGGACGAAACCGATAGCGGGCTTGATGTAGATGCTTTGCGCATTGTGGCTGACGGGGTCAATGCTCTGCGCGCACCGGACAGGGGCATGCTGGTCATCACCCATTATCAGCGCCTGCTCGATTATATCGTGCCTGACCGTGTGCATGTTTTAGCAGACGGAAAAATCGTCGCCAGCGGCGATGCCGACTTTGCCAAACTCCTAGAAAAAGAAGGCTATGACAAATATGCCGCATAATGCCCTCATAGAAAAACTGCCCCACCGCCGCATGGAGGCTTGGAAGTGGACGGATGTGCGCGGGGCGAGTATGTCGGAACCGCAAGGGCTGAGTGCTGCTTGTAATCCGACGATCGCAGCCCCGAGCGGCATTGATATATCCACAGAAGGGGTTGCGCCGTCTGAAAACGTGATGGGGAAGTTGGCCACGACATTCGCCCATAACGCGACTATCATCACTGTTCCCGCCGGGTTTAAATCCGGTGCGCCTGTCTTACTGTCTGATATGAAATCCGGCCATGCTCGTCTTATTTTCAAAATCGGTAAGGGCGCAGAAATTAGCGTTACGGAAACCCACGCAAGCAATGCGGCGAGCTTCGTCAATATAGATATGCGCTTTGATCTTGCCCAGGGTGCAAAACTTAACCGGACAATATTCCACAATGATAGCGCGGATGTGACCCGAATATCTACGGCGCAGATTAACGCTTGGGCGGACGCGGAAATTACCCAACACACACTCAGCTTTGGCGCTGGTCTCACGCGCTTTGAAACCCGGATTGCTTCTCTGGGCGAGAACCTGCAAGCGGATGTTCACGGGGCATATCTCTTAGGCGAAAACCGCCATTGCGATATGACTTCATATATTGATCTCGGCGGGGAAAATGCCCGTATACGCCAGAGCGTCAAAGGCGTTGTCACCGACAAAGCCAGAGGTGTGTTCCAGGGTAAATTCCATGTGCGGAGACCGGCGCAATTCACCGATGCGGAGATGCGGCATGACGCCATAATGCTGTCGGATACCTGCCAGGTTCGCGCCAAGCCGGAGCTTGAAATTTACGCCGATGATGTGGCCTGCGCCCACGGTAATACGGTGGGTGCGCTGGACGAAAGTGCGCTGTTTTATATGCGCCAACGGGGCCTGCCCGCCAAGCAAGCGCGGGCGCTTTTGACCCAGGCTTTCGTGGCGCAAAGCTTTGAAAATATGGTGGATAAATCAGATTTCATGGCGCGTATTACAGATTGGCTGGAGTTGAATTCATGAGGTTTGATGTCGAAAAAATCCGGGCGAAATTCCCCATATTGACGCGCCAAATCAACGGTCATAATCTGGCCTATCTTGACAATGCGGCCAGTGCGCAAAAGCCCGAAGCCGTCATGCAAGCTATGCAAGGCCAGATGGAACATGCCTATGCCAATGTCCACCGGGGGCTACACACCATGGCCAACGAGACCACCGAAGCGTTTGAGGGCGCACGGGGGAAAGTCGCTGCGTTTTTAGGTGCAGCAGAAGCCAATGAAATTATCTTTACCAAAGGTGCTACCGAAGCCCTGAACATGGTGGCTTATGGTTTGATGGGCAAGATTAAATCTGGCGATGAAATCATCATCACCACAATGGAACACCATTCCAATATCGTACCGTGGCATTTTCTGCGTGAACGGTTCGGAGCAGTGATTAAATGGGTGCCCGTTTTGGAGGACGGGACATTAGACTTGGACGCTTATGAAAAATTATTCACTAAGCGGACAAAAATCGTCTCCGTCGTGCACATGTCCAATGTGACGGGCACAATAAACCCGGTCAAAGACATGGGCAAAATCGCCCATGAACACGGCTGTATTTTCGTGGTCGACGGTACTCAGGCGGCGGTACATTTCCCCGTGGACGTATTGGATATTGATGCGGATTTTTACGCCATGACCGGGCATAAATTATATGGCCCGACGGGTATCGGCGCACTATACGGCAAGCGCGAAATGCTGGAACGCTTACAACCTTTTAATGGCGGCGGCGAGATGATTGCCGATGTGTTCGAAGACCGCATCACCTATGCGGATATTCCCCACAAATTCGAAGCGGGTACACCGCCAATCATCGAAGCTATCGGGCTGGGCGCGGCCATAGATTGGCTGTCTGGGTTTGACCGCGCCGAAATAGAAGCCCACGAGATGAAGCTTTATGACCGGGCTTTGGCAGGGCTAAGCGAAGTGAATGCGTTCCGGCTCATTGGTGATGCGCCCGGTAAGGGCGCGGTGCTGTCCTTTACTTTGGAGGGTGCCCACGCTCATGACATCGCGCAAATTCTCGATAAATACGGGGTGGCAATTCGCGCCGGTATGCACTGCACCCAACCCTTGATGGAAAGCTTCGGCGTCCATTCAACCGCCCGCGCCAGCTTTGGCATTTACAACACCGAAGACGAAGTTGACCGCCTTATCGCGGCTGCCCACAAAGCCCGCACCTTTTTATCCTGAAATAAAGAACTATATAGGTAAGACCATGACAGAAAACATGAAAACAGAAGTAGAGACCCAAACCGGACGCGACGTGATTGACGTCGCACCTGCTGCGCCGACCGAGAAACCTACCGATAAAGACATAGAACGGGTGACGGCGGAGGTTATCTCCCAGATAAAAACCGTCTACGATCCGGAAATCCCGGTGGACATTTATGAGCTTGGTTTGATCTATAAGGTCGAACTTGAGGACGATTGGACACTAAAAGTTGATATGACATTGACCGCGCCGGGTTGTCCCGTAGCCGGAGAAATGCCAATTTGGGTTAGGGACGCCTGTATGATGATTGACGGTGTGCGCAAGGTCGAGGTTGACATGGTGTTCGATCCACCCTGGACCCCGGACCTAATGAGCGACGAAGCACGGCTCGAACTGAATATGTTTTGAGGTAAATATGTTGCAAACCACTAACATCCTACCCACTCACCTTGTTCCTCTCCCTATGGGAGAGGAGACGGTGTCTTATCTATCATCGAATCTTTATGTGTATAGTGCGGGTTCGCCAATCTTAACCTCTCCCATAGGGAGAGGTGCGCGACAGCGCGGTGAGGGGATGGGAACATGTAATGTGATTCATATTTTGGATTATGATAAAATTGTTTTAAAAAATTCTTCGTGAGGAAAACATGACTAGACAAATACCAAAACTCGTGACTTTGACTGACGAAGCCGCTGCGCGGGTGCGCGAAATACTCTCTGAGAGGGATCAAGGTTATCTGCGCGTCGGCGTCACCAATGGCGGTTGTGCGGGCATGGAATATCTCATGGAATATGTGGACGAGATCGAAAAATTTGATGAGGTGGTCGAGGACAACGGCGTTAAAATCGTTGTCGATGCCAAGGCAGTTTTGTTCCTGCTCGGCTCGGTCGTAGATTACGAGACCGAAGTCCTGCACTCAAAATTCGTGTTCAAAAACCCAAACCAAACCGACGCGTGTGGCTGCGGAGAAAGCGTAACGATTGTGCCTGTTGAGGTGGCGGACGCTTAAGGTATAATAACATGAAACTCATAATCTCCCCCACATCTCCGTATTCGCGTAAATGCCGTATCATAATCCGCGAAAAAGGATTGGACGTGGCAGAAGTTGAAACTGTACCCTTTGATGATGAGAGCCTCTTGCACGATGTCAATCCGTTAGGGAAAGTTCCGGCGCTAATAGACGGCGAAAATGCCCTTTATGACAGTCCGGTGATTTGCGAATATCTGGATGCTCTTGATGAGCCTTGGTTACCAAAAGGCAAGGCGGCTTGGCGGCAGAAGACATTGCATGCGCTGGGTGACGGCATGATTGATGCCGTGCTGACCTTTCGCATGGAGCGCATTCGTCCTCAAGAACAATGGTGGGATTTCTGGGCTATGCGCCAGGAAAACGCCACTGTTCGCGCTTTGCAACATTTGGAAACCATCACAGACGAGCTGGGTGAGCCGTGGGAATTTGGCAATCTTGCTATTGCTTGCGCCCTTGGCTATGTGGATTTTCGCGCCGCCGACATGCAGTGGCGCGACCATATGCCCAAACTGGCCAAATGGTTTGAGGCGTTTGAGAAATTAGACAGTTGGGCGAAAACCGCGCCACCTGAATAGAGATGTCAAAATAGGATTGCTTACATTTTTGTTTGCCTTATGTTCCGACTATGACTGACTTTGATTCTTTACCCATATCCCAACGTGCCATGGCCGGAATACACCCGGTGAGCCAGAATGCTCATATGGGTACCTATCTGGACGGCCTAAACCCTGAACAGCGCACGGCGGTGGAAACTATTGACGGACCGCTCTTGGTTTTGGCGGGGGCTGGCACAGGCAAGACACGGGTTTTGACCACGCGTTTTGCCCATATTTTGGCCCAGGGCAAAGCCTATCCGTCGCAGATTTTATGTGTGACCTTTACCAATAAAGCGGCGCGGGAAATGCGTGAACGGGTCGGGGAATTGATTGGCGCAGAGGTTGAGGGTCTGCCTTGGCTCGGCACATTTCATTCAGTCGCGGCCAAAATATTACGTATCCACGCCGAGTTGGTCGGGCTTAAATCCAGTTTCACCATATTGGATACGGACGATCAATTAAGGCTCTTGAAGCAAATCCTAAAGGCCGAAGATATAGACGAAAAACGCTGGACACCGCGCCATCTTGGCCATTTAATCGACGGCTGGAAAAACAAAGGCAAAACGCCGGAAAAATTATCTGCGGGTGATGGTTACGGTTTTGCCGAAGGGCGGGGGGCTAAATTATACCGGATATATCAAAGCCGGCTTAAGACATTGAACGCTTGTGATTTCGGCGATTTACTTTTGCACAATCTCACCATATTTCAAAATTACCCGGACGTGCTGGCCAAATACCAAAACAAATTTAAATATCTTTTGGTGGACGAGTACCAAGATACCAATGTCGGGCAATATCTGTGGCTTCGATTTCTCGCCCAGCGGTCGGATAAAGCCCAGCAGAACCTCTGTGTGGTCGGTGATGATGACCAGTCAATTTACGGTTGGCGCGGGGCGGAAGTTGATAATATTTTGCGCTTCGAAAAAGATTTCCCCGGTGCCAAAGTGGTGCGTCTGGAGCGCAATTACCGCTCGACAGAACATATCTTAGGGGCTGCGTCCGGCCTGATTACCGCCAATAAAGACAGGCTAGGCAAGACATTATGGACGGACGAACAAGGCGGCGAGAAAGTGGTGGTTTCGGGCGTTTGGGACGGTGAAGCGGAAGCGCGGGTCATTTCGGGCGAGATTGAAAACTGGTTCTCCAATGGGCGTCCGTATAATGATGTGGCCGTATTGGTGCGGGCGTCAAGGCAAATGCGCAGCTTTGAAGAGCGCTTTATCGCGCTTGGCCTGCCATACCGTGTGATCGGCGGGCCACGCTTTTTCGAGCGTATGGAAATCCGCGATGCCCACGCTTATCTGCGCACGGTGCGGTCTGATACGGACGACCTGGCATTTGAGCGTATCGTCAACACGCCCAAGCGCGGCATTGGGGCGGTGACTATACAGAAACTGCAATTGGCGGTGCGGGCGATGGGCGTGTCACTGGAAACCGCGACCCGGCAAATCGTCAAAACCGACGAAATTCGCGGCAAAGCCCGCACGGCTCTGCGGGCATTTCTCCTCGATATAGACCGTTGGCGGGCGGCTATGGCGGATTTACGCCATACGGAATTGGCCGAAAAAATCCTCGACGAGAGCGGCTACACGGCCATGTGGAAAAATGATAGCGATCCCAAATCAGACGGGCGGCTGGATAATCTCAAAGAACTGATACAGGCCATGGGCGAGTTTGATACGCTTGAGGGTTATATGGATCATGTGAGCCTCGTGCTGGATATGGAAACCGGCGGGGCGGATGATGATAAAATCAGCTTGATGACACTGCACGGTGCTAAGGGGCTGGAATTTCCCCTCGTGTTTTTACCGGGTTGGGAAGAGGGTTCGTTCCCGTCGCAAAAATCTTTGGACGAAAGCGGTATGGCAGGCCTCGAAGAAGAACGCCGCCTGGCCTATGTGGGCATTACCCGTGCGCGCGAACGGGCCGAAATATATTTCACCGCCAACCGCCAAATTTACGGCCAATGGCAAGCCAGCATACCTTCGCGGTTCATTGACGAACTCCCCCCCGAACATGTGGAGGTCAAATCCGACACTGGCTATTTCGGCAATCAAAATAGCGCTGCGGGCGGCTATACGGGCGTATCGGAAAGTTTCGTGGATAGTTTTGATACGGGCTTTACCAAGCCGCGTTCACCCGGCTGGCAAAGATTTCAGACAAACAAAACCATAGACGGCACAGCCGTCCGCAAACCAACCCGTGACAAAGGCGATAGCTTCAAAGTCGGCGAGCGTATCTTTCACCAAAAATTCGGTTATGGGCGGATTACCAGTGCCACAGGTAACAAGCTGGATGTAGCTTTTGAGAAGGCGGGAAATAAGAAGGTGCTGGACGGATTTGTGGAGAGAGCTTAGTCGTGTATTTTAAATTTCCACCATAACTATCTATATGGATAACAATGCCTTGCAATCACCAGTGTTTTGGCGACCATCAAAACTCCGTCATTTGCCGCAATGAATTATCGATAAAATATTACAACATCCTGTAGCAATTCGCTACGCCAGTCCTATGATGTGCAAAAACCGGAAGTGTATAATGAGTGTAGACCAAAATTCAGAAAGACTGAAACGACTGTGGGACTTGGCGCCTATGTTTGTAGAGGGTACGCCCCATGCCAAATTTCTCGGCATGCAATTTGTTGCCATTGATATTGGCCGGGCAACGTTGAGCTTGCCGTTCGATAAGAAATTGGTCGGTGATGTGGACAACGGAATTTTTCACGGCGGGGTGTTGACGGCTCTGTTGGATCAAGCGTCCGGCCTTGCTGCGGTTTCCTCGTTTGAAAGCGCCATGCCTGTTGCTACGTTGGATTTACGCATCGACTATATGCGTGCAGGTAAGCCAGGCAAAACGATTATCGCTGAAGCTCATGCCTATAAAACGACACGTCATATTGCTTTCGTCAGGGCTATTGCTCACGACGGGGATGTGGACGACCCGGTCGCCACGTCCCAAGCCAGCTTTATGACAACGGCTAGAAATTTCAAAGGCACGACAAGCCCTTTAGCCCGCTCCAAGGCGGTCTCTGATCTGCCGCCTGCATCGAATAAAGGGGGTAAACCATGAGTGATTTTCACTTGAACGAAGCCGAAATTGCCGTCGCTCTGGACCGCATTCCTTACGCCAAGGAATTGGCCATTCGTCCGCTTTTAATGGGGGATGAGCTGACCTTAATCCTCCCTTACGGCCCGCATATTATTGGCAACCCTATGCTAAGAGCTTTGCACGGTGGAGCGGTGGGCGCATTTCTGGAAACTGCGGCGATCGTACAATTATGGCTGATGGGCGAACCGAAACCTCTGCCCAAACCAATTGGCATTAACCTGGATTATCTGCGGCGCGGAAACCCCAAAGACACCTTCGCCCGTGCCGTGGTCGCAAAGCAAGGCTCGAGGGTCGCTAATGTCCGGGTGCGGGCTTGGCAAGATAGGTATGACGAACCGATTTCCATTCTGCACGGGCATTTTTTATTGGCACCAAAAACAGAGTACAAGCCTGGCGAAAAACCCGACAAAAAATAATGTCTGCTGTTACTTCCTCTCCCAAAATATTAACTAGAAAGGCTGTACTCTACGGCGCGCTTCCAATCATGCTAGCCAATGCGGCGGCACCGATTGTTGGTTTTGTCGACACATGGGTCATCGGCAATTTCGTGGGTCGAGAAGCCCTTGCCAGCATTGGTTTAGGAGCCGTTATTTTCGGTATTTTCTATTGGGGGTTTGGCTTTTTACGCATGAGTACGGGCGGACTATCCGCGCAAGCAGACGGGGCGAACGACCAAGGCGCCGTGCAAGCTCACCTGTTTCGTGCCGTGCCTATGGGTTTTGCCATTGGTCTGCTGATTTTCGCATTTCAAGGAATCCTCATTGGCGGTATCATGCAGTTCTTCCCGGCTGAGGCCGCCGTGGATGAAGGGGCGCGTAGCTATCTCCATGCCAGGCTTTGGGGTCTGCCCGCGACCTTGTCGTCTATTGCGCTCATGGGTTGGTTCATCGGGCTGGCTCGCCCTGCCCGTGCGCTGTACATGCAAATTGTGCTTAATTTAATTAATGCGCCTTTATCATTATTGTTCGTCGCCAAGTTCGGCTGGGGGCTTTACGGGGTCGGGATAGCTTCGGCTATTGCCGAATGGTGCGGGCTATTTGCTGGGCTTATTTTGGCAGGGTTTGAAATCAAAAAACGCGGCGGTTTTGATAAGGGCGCGGCAAAGTTATCTACCCTTTTTGATATACCCGCCCTCAAAAAACTGGGCACTGCCAATGGTAATATATTCATCCGTACAGTCGCCCTTACCCTCGGGTTTACGTTTTTTGCCCGCGCCGCCACGGCTCAGGGCACAACTTTTCTGGCTGCGCACACCGTCCTCATGCAGTTCATCACCATGATAGCTCTGGTGCTTGATAGCTTCGCCCATGTGGCCGAAGCTCGGGTTGGCTCTGCATTCGGCGCCCGCGACACCAAACGCTTTGACAGGGCGGTGCGACTTACCAGCGAATTTTCGTTTGTTTTTGCCGTGTTGTGTGGTCTGGCTGCTTACTTTCTTGGCCCGTTCATTATCGACCAATTGACTACAGATGCCGAAGTCCGTGCTACCGCACGAGCTTATCTCCCATTTTGCGCCCTGGCACCCGTACTTGGTTTTATGGCTTGGCAGCTTGATGGTATCTATATCGGCATAACGCGCACAGCCGCTATGCGCAATGCGGGCGTGGTTGCGGTGATCATATATTTATCCGCCCATTCTTTGCTTGCGCCAAAATTTGGCGGCGCTGGTGTCTGGAGCGCATTTTTGATCTATTATGTAGCGAGAGGGCTAACGATGTTGCCCGCATGGCCAGGAATTCGGCGAGATTTAGCCAATTTTGGGAGCAAATAGCCCACCATTTGGCTAAAAATATTGTTTTTTGCAAAAAACATCATTTTAGTAAGACTATTTTTAGGAAATCTCGTCTAAATTACCCTCAATATTGTCCCATTTTGGGCCTTAAGGGAATAAAGCATGTCTGCAGACGAAGTTTTAGCATCAAATTTATGGCCGTGGCCGGATCCGCTGCTTAAACGCGACCAGTCAGGGTTGGTATTGTTTGTTAATGCCGCTTTCTTGCAATTATACGGCGGTCGTGTCGAGGATTGGTGCGGGAAACCCCTTGCCGGATGGCCAGAACCTGTTGCGGCAGGCGCACAAAGGTTTGAGACCCGTATCGGCGTCGCACCAAGTGAAAATGTTTATGATTGGGTTGAAAGCGCTATGGCGGACGGCAATGCTTTAGCGATTGCCCGCAATGTTACGATTTTTATGGCACCTGCAAAGCAACTGGCAGAAAACGTTATTCCGGCTACCCCAGCGACACCAGTAGAACCACCGGTGGCGTCAACGCCTGTTCCGCCCGCTGCTCTGGCGGCGCCGGACATTTCGTCAGAGTTTCAAGACACCCTTAACAAGCGCGCCGACGAATACGCCTATGATGACAATAAAACCGAACAAGCTACGCCCGCAAGCACCGTGGTTGCCCCGCCTGTTGCCGATCAAATCAGCATGGAAACCACGGCTCAAGAACCTGTGGCTCTTGCGCAAACCCCTAAACCAACGCTTGCTCACGCGGATGAAATTAAAGAAGAGACGCGCATGATGGAGCGTCGCGCGCTACCGATCAAAGACAGCACGACAGTATTGGGCACCAACTGGCGCGACGAAGTAATCGCGAAAGCTGTCGGCGGGTCTGCCCCAGAAAAAGAAACGGCGCAGGATGAATATGATGATGAGGCCGATGGAAGCGCACCAAAACTCGGTGAAGGCCTTCAAATCTTGCTCGCCGAAGACAATGCGATCAATGCTCTTCTTACCCGCACTTTATTAGAGGCGGAGGGTGCGGTCGTGGACACTGTGGAAGACGGCGCATTGGCGCTAGAGGCTGTTAACAAGAAAAAATACGACCTAATTTTTATGGATATGCGCATGCCAAATATGGACGGGTTAGAAGCGACGCGTAAAATCCGGGCGCTTGGCTCAACTATACCGATCATCGCCCTGACCGCTAATGCTTTTGACGACGACCGAAATGCCTGCTTCGATTCCGGTATGAACGACTTCATGACAAAACCCGTCAGTGCCGAAGAGCTTTCAGAAACTGTGGTCAATTGGACGAAATCCGACGAAGAGAAGAAACTGGCTAGTTAGCGGTTTCAAAAAAAGCTGGACGGGCGTAAATCGTCAACGCATAGTTACTTTTGATTATGCAAAATAAAATCGAAATAGAACCAAATAAAACTGTGTCATGGTCTAGCACCGTAACCAGTTATTTTAAACCAAAAATACTGGCTATGCTGGCGCTGGGGTTTGCATCTGGGCTACCGTTCATGATGTATTTCTCCAAGTTATCGCGCTGGTTGACAGATGTTGGTGTGGAAAAAAGCACGATCGGGTTTTTCTACTGGATTGGCCTCGCCTACGCTCTGAAATTCCTATGGGCACCGGTTGTTGACCGTACACGTATTCCATTTCTAACCCGAAAATTGGGGCAACGCAGATCATGGATGATGATTGCAGTCTTGGGTACAATTATCGGCTTGGCGCTAATTGCATCATGGCAGATTGAGGCGGGTCTGGGCTTATTGGTTATTGGGGCTTTTGTGCTCACCTATAGCGGAGCCACGCTGGATATATCCGTAGATGCGTGGCGTATCGAATCTGCGCCGAATGATGAACAAGCCAACATGGCAGCCGTCTACCAACTTGGGTACCGTTTTGCAATTATGGCGGCGGGGTTTGCCATGGCGGGTGCGGACGTCATAGGCTGGAATAATATATATTATCTCATGGCAACATTAATGGCGCTCAACATAGTTGTCATCCTATATATTCGCGAACCGTTTCATGAAAAGAGGCCTGAAAACATCGGGTTGAAAGCTGCGTTTAAAGCCAATGTCATTGACACATATTTAAGTTTTATTGAGCGCTATGGTAAGTGGACACTCATGGTTTTGGGGCTGGTTGCGCTTTACCGACTAAGCGACTTTACCATGGGGGTAATGACCCAACCGTTTTATGCGGACATTGGATATAGTAAAACCCAAGTCGGGTTGATCACGGGTACATTCGGGCCTTGGCCGTTAATTCTTGGTGCTTTTATTAGTGGATTTAGCTGTGTTCGGTTTGGGCTTATGCGCACGTTGATCGCTGGAGCTGTTCTGACCATTATTACCAATGGAGCCTTTGCCTGGCTAGCAACACAAACGGACGCAAGTAGCATCAAACTCTTGGTGACAATTGGAGCCGATAATATTGCGGCAGGATTTGTCGGCACCGTTTTCATTGCTTACATGTCAAGCTTGGCTAGCCGTAAATTTGCCGCCACCCAATACGCTTTGCTCAGTTCTGCTTACGCACTGGTATGTAAGTTTATCGCTGGGTTTTCCGGTGTCATTTATGAAGCCGTGGGTGCCAAAAACTTCTTTTTACTTACGGCCAGTTACGGTCTCCCTGCCTTAATTCTGATTTTCATTATTATGGCCAAGGCTCCAGATGCCGCTAAGGGTCTTGTTCACAAAGACGAATAAGCGGCTTTTCTCAACCACTTTCTCTTGCGCATCGGCTCGCGCCTTGCGAAAGTGCGTGTATGAACAAACCCGTAAACACATCTGCCCATGCAAAGCCTACACCCCAAAAGCCTACACCTATGATGGTGCAGTTTCTTGGTATTAAGCAAGAGGCGGGTGCGGATGTCATTTTGTTTTACCGCATGGGTGATTTTTATGAAATGTTTTTTGACGACGCGGTCAATGCGGCGGCGGCGCTCGACATTGCCCTGACCAAGCGCGGCAAATATGACGGCAAGGATATTCCTATGTGCGGCGTGCCCGTCCATGCCTCCGAGACCTATTTGCAGCGCCTCATCAAAAAAGGCTTTCGGGTCGCGGTTTGCGAACAAACCGAAGACCCAAAGGAAGCCAAAAAGCGCGGCCATAAATCTGTGGTCAGGCGCGAAATCGTCCGCGTGGTGACGCCCGGCACCTTGACCGAAGATACTTTGTTGGACGCCCGTAGCTCCAATTACATTCTGTCCATCGCCACCACCCAAGCAGGGGCTATGGCGCTGGCTTGGGCAGATGTGTCCGTCGGCAGCTTCGAGGTTTGCGAAATTAAACCCGAACGGTTGGAAGCCGAACTTTCCGCCCTCGCGCCGCGCGAAATCGTGCTATCGGAAACCGCCTACCAATCCCCTGATTATAAAGATGCCCTGGAGACAAGCCGCGCTAGTTTAACCCCCATAGCCAATGCGAAATTTGATGCCCGCGCTGGCGAGCGGCGGCTCAAGGAACGCTACGGGGTTGGTGCGCTCGACGGGTTTGGGGCTTATTCTAAAGCGGAGCTTATGGCCGCAGGTGTACTCCTTGATTATTTGGAGCTTACCCAGGCAGGCGGACAAACCGAACTTAGCCCGCCCAAACAGCGCAGCACGTCC
>JAKIUV010000051.1 GCA_021647375.1 Robiginitomaculum sp. | reverse complement strand
ATTTGTTGGCGGGACGGCCTTGGTACTTGGCTTGATTATGCTGGCTGGAGCCTATGTCTAAGTTTCCGGCTAACCAGCAAATAACCGCTTCGCCGGACACATTAAGGCACCTGAAAACCGGGGATATTTTGAATATTAATCCGGCTGTTGACGAAGCGGATCGCAATAGCATGCGCTTCACCGTTCTAGGGGCTGATATTGTTCACAACAACAATCGAAACACTGCGTTAGAAGAAAACAAACACAATATACCCATGATGTTAACCCTAACCACCAATTACCCATTTGGCCGTCGTACTGGCGACACGCCTTTGCGCTATGTCGTTTACGCGGCATTGACGCCCTAAACACGAGAGTTAAACATATTAACTAAATTTAAGTGCAATTATTGCCCGCGAATCGCTAAATCTATGTAAAATTCCTATTTTGGGGGATAAGCCCCACCTTTTTAGGGGATGACCCCCTAGGGAATTTCGCCGCTGTAGGCATTTTGGCCTGCGCAGATTTAATGGGCTTGCATGTACGTTCAAGATAAATTTTCGCCCTATCTTGACGACGAGCCGATTGCCGAGTTTTTTGATGATGTCGGCCAGCGGACTATGGTCACCGGGCTACTCGCCTTTATTGTTCATGTGCTGATTTTTATGATCTTGCAGTCGCGGCTGGACATTCCCCATGTGCCGGAGGATCCGGAACCAATCACCGTTGAAATTATTAGTTTTGAGCCGGAAACCGAGCCAGAACCATCACCAGAGCCGGAGCCGGAGCCGGAATTGCGCCCTGCCGTACCACCGCCTGCGCAAGCACCTATATCAAAACCCAAACCCAAACCCAAACCTAAGCCAACTCCGCCTCCAATGCCTGACCCTGAACCCATTCCGGAGCCAGAACCGGAACCTGAACCTGAACCAGTATTTGTGCCGCCCGCGCCGGAGATCATCAAAACACCTGACCCCGAACCAGAGTTGCAAGCGCCGCCAAAACCAGGGCCTCTACCAGAGCCAACATTAGACCTATTTGACCCGGAACTCGTGACCCAAACAGACCCGGAACTTGCGCCCGAACCTTTGTTGGAGGTTTACGAACCTGTTGCTGAAGCCGCCCAAGCCCCCGAGCCTATTGCGCCTTTATTCGATCCGGATATTTTGGATTTGGACGCAGAACCCGAAGACTTACCGGAGATTGACGAACTACCGGAACTGGCACCCGCGCCTGTCGTGACCAAAGAGCCTTTGTCCGGTGTTGATGTACCAGATCCTGAACCTGCGCCGGAACTCCCGCCGCCGCCCGCACCAGCACCGTTGTTTCAACAAGATATTATTGAGGCGCCTCAAACGCAGATTGAACCGGAACTCACCGAAATACCAGATATAGAAGTCGCCGCCCTGCCGCCGACTATTCTGGCGTCTGACAAAGCTCCAATCTCCCAAGCCGAAGCCGACAAAGCCATCCCGCAAGATCAGGCCACAACCCCGCTGGATTTCATTTTGAAAGATCGGGGTAGGCCGGGGCAGCCGGGCAGCAAACCCTCCGGCTCGGCGCGCGGCACAGCTACGCCCGCATTTAGTGGGGCGACCCCGCGTGCAAACCCGGGCGCTCAAGGCTGGCAGGTCAATGGTAATTGGCCTGCAGACGGCTTGCCGGGCGGTAAAGGACTTATTAGAGATATTGATTGCCGTAGCGAAAAACGTGACCATGAAGGATGCCCGGAATATATCCGCAAAAATGAGGGACGCGGCGCAGACGGCTTTGAAGCTTTCGCTCCCCATACCCCACAGGGCACCAGTACCGTCAAGAGATCACGCGTTATGGCACCAAATATGACGATCACACCAGGGTTTGGCGATCCCGGTTCGCCTACGGGTAGCGTACTGCAAGATGCAGGCGGTTTTAAGGGTCAATTCCTCGGCGATGATGTCGGGCCGCGAGACCAAGGCCGCCGCCTCCGCGACATCTTCAATCCACCCGACCCAGCCCCATGGACATTACAGCCCGACCTCCCTCCAGAACCAGATGATGACGAGGAAGACGAGTTGATAATATTGAAAAAACCTCAATAGAAAACAGATTGCCCTGAAAATTCGAGTTTGCTCTACACAATGTAGATTTTCTTGTTAAAAGGAAATCAAGAATAGTTTTGCTGACTGCACTTAAATATGCAGAAGCGTTTGGAGGCTTTATGTCCACTTTATTAAACTGGTTCGCCGTTGTTTTGATGTTCGTTTTGGGCATTATTGCGCTGTCCATCCTCGTTATGTTTATCATCGACATTACCCAGACTAAAAACTCTGTGCGGCGCAATTATCCTGTTTTGGGGCGGTTTCGGGGTTTGTTTTCTCATTTGGGCGAGTTTTTTCGCCAGTATTTCTTCGCCCAAGACCGCGAGGAAATGCCGTTTAATAGGGCCGAACGCGAATGGATAGACCGGGTTTCCAAGCAAGGTAGCGAAACCGCACCTTTTGGATCAACCCGCAGATTATCCGCAGGGGCTGTTATCTTTGCCAATGGCATGTTCCCAAAATTAGACGGTGAACATGTATTGCATGTGCCTAAATTGATTGGCGCGGGGGCGGCACAACCTTATCAACCCAAGAGTTTCTTCAATATTTCCGCCATGAGTTACGGCTCCCTATCCAAGCCTGCGGTGCGCGCATTATCCTACGGTGCGGCTATGGGGCAGTGTTGGCTCAATACGGGGGAGGGCGGTGTATCGCCCTATCATCTGGAGGGGGAGTGCGACTTGGTTTACCAACTCGGCACGGCGAAATTCGGGGCGCGTAATGAGGACGGCACGCTGAACGCAGGCAAATTGCGCGAGATTTGCGCAAACCCCAATATCAAAATGATCGAGCTGAAACTTAGCCAAGGCGCAAAGCCCGGCAAAGGCGGCATTCTGCCCGCCGCTAAGGTCACTGCCGAGATTGCCAAAATCCGCCATATTCCAGAGGGCAAAGATGCTATATCGCCGAACCGCCATGTGGAGGCGTCCAACCCGGAGGAATTGCTAGATTTAATAAACCATATACGCGAAGTTTCCGGGCGGCCTACGGGCATAAAAATGGTGCTTGGAGATTTGTCCAAGCTCGACGAATTTATCGCGGCGATAGTCAAGCGCGGCGCAGACAGCGCGCCGGACTTTATCACCCTCGACGGCGGCGACGGCGGCACCGGGGCAGCGCCCATGCCGCTACTGGACAATATGGGCCTAACCATTCGCGAGAGCCTGCCCGCAGCCGTAGACGCCCTGACGGCGGCAGGGTTGCGCGGTCGTATCCGCATCATTGCGACGGGTAAATTAATCACGCCCGCCGAGGTGGCTTGGGCATTTTGTGCGGGCGCGGATTTTGTAAGCTCGGCGCGCGGTTTCATGTTTGCGCTGGGCTGTATCCAAGCCATGAAGTGCAATGAGAACACCTGTCCGACCGGGGTCACTACCCATAACAAACGGCTACAGCGCGGTCTTAACCCCGAGAACAAAGCCGAGCGTGTGCGCAAATTCGTCAAGACTATGCGGTATGAAGTCGGCATGATCGCCCATTCTTGTGGTGTCGATCACCCCAACCAATTGACCCGCGACCATGCGCTTATTGTGCGTGCGTCGGGCCGTTCCGAACCGCTCACAGCCATTTGGCCAAATTTTGAGGCACCAAAATGACCAAACCTATTGTAGACAGCATTGATGATTTATCCACGGATATTGCAGGCACAACAGGCTTTTTAAAAACCAAGCGCGATGTTGACCCTGCATTGGTCGAAGCTGACTGGCAGTGCTTGCAAGAGTATGGTTTTGTCATGATGAAAAACCTGATTACCGATGATGAGGTCGATACGGTTAAGTCCGCCCTGACGCCTCTGTTTGACAAGGTTGGTCGCAACGAGTTTGAAGGCGAACGCACCCAGCGTATTTATTCGACTATGGCCAAAACCCGCGCCGTGGACTGGCTGGCGACCCATCCGCGTATTCTGGCTTTGCTCGACAAAATGTTCATGCCGAATTATTTGCTGTCGCAGCTTCTCGGCATCAATATCTTGCCGGGCGAAAGCGCACAATTCATCCACCCGGACGACGGTTTTTACCCTGTCCCCCGCCCGCGCGCACCGCTGGGTGCAGCCAGTATATTTGCGCTGGACGATTTTACGGAAACGAATGGTGCCACCCAGATCATCCCCAAGAGCCATCTTTGGGGCGACAGAAAACCAACCAAGGACGACAAGATTATTTCGGCAGTTATGCCCAAGGGCAGTGCCATATTTTACGGCGGTACATTCTGGCACGGCGGCGGCGTGAATACGTCCGACAATCCGCGCATGGCTCTCACCGCACAATATTGCGAGCCGTGGCTACGCCAGCAAGAAAACCTGATGATGGCGATACCCAAGGACATCGTGCGTAAGCTAGACCCGCAGCTCCAATCCATGCTCGGCTACTCAATCCTGCCGCCCTATATCGGCATGGTAAACGCCGTGCATCCTTTACGCTTGCTGGATGAGTAAACCTGCTGCCCCGGCAAGCACTTTGATATTCTGCTTATATCTGCAAAATTCTTAAACCCGTTTTTACACCCTTGATACATGCCCAAGTTTACTCACTATGTTGCAAGTAGAGGCCAACACGAGCATAGTTTCGTTTCGGCTAACCCTCCTCCACCACTGAATCTGCTATCCCCGAAAGCGCTGCAGCAAACACAGGGGCGCTGAAACTTTCCAGGTCTTCTATGCGTTCGCCTATGCCTATTGCGTGGATGGGGAGTTTGAATTTGTCGGCTAGGGCTACGAGGACGCCGCCTTTGGCTGTGCCGTCTAGCTTGGTCATGATGAGGCCTGTGACGCCTGCGGTTTTCTCAAACGCTTCGGTTTGTAGCAGGGCGTTTTGGCCGACCGTGGCGTCCAGGACCAAGATAGAATGGTGCGGGGCGGTATCGTCTTGTTTTTTTATAACGCGGACGATTTTGGCCAGCTCGTCCATCAGCTCGGTGCGGTTTTGCAAGCGCCCGGCAGTGTCGATCATCAAGATGTCATAGTTCTCGGCCTTGGCGCGGGTGATGGCATCATAGACCAGACCGGACGCATCTGCGCCCAGAGGTGCGGAGACTACAGGGGCGCCGGAACGCTCGCCCCAGACCTTAAGTTGCTCGACGGCGGCGGCGCGGAAGGTGTCGCCAGCGGCTAGCAAAACCGTTTTGCCCTCGTCGGTATAGCGCTTGGCGATTTTACCCAGTGTGGTGGTTTTGCCCGAACCATTGACCCCGACGAAAAGCATGATTTCAGGCTTGGCACCACATAGCATGAGCGGCTTTTCCAGAGGCGTCAGGGTTTCGGATATGACATCGGCGAGAGCGATTTTTATCTCGGTGTCGGTGACCTCTTTGTCGAAACGGTCTTTGGCTAGAAGCTCCGCCGTGCGGGTGGCCGGGCCAACCCCGAAGTCTGCGGCGATCAGCAAGTCTTCGAGGTCTTCCAGCGCTTCCGCGTCTAGTTTGCGTTTGTTGAACAAAGCGGAAATATTGTCCGACATGGCGGATGTGGATTTGGACAGGCCGTGGGAAATACGGCCAAGGAAACCTTGCTCGCGCTCGCTCCTGAGCAGTTCCGCCTGTTCCGCTTCCCAGACTTTTCGTGCCTCTGAGGCCTTGGCTTCGCGTTCGGCTTGTTCTTTGATTAGCTGTGCTTTCAGCTCTTCGCGCTTGGCGTCGTCGCGTGCGGTTTGTTCGGCGGCTAGGCGTTCGGCTTTAACCTTTTCTGCAGCGCGTTTTTCTGCTGCCAATTTCTCCGCTTCGCGTCGGGCTTCGGCTTCACGCTCGGCTTGTTCGCGTTCGGCCTTTAAGCGGGCTAGCTCTTGCACCGCGTCTTTGTCGGCTTTGGCCTGCGTAGCGGCTTTCTCTTCGGCTAGCTTTAGTCGTGCAATTTCTTCGGCTTCGGCTTTTTCGCGGGCGGCTTGCTCGGCGGCCAAGCGTTCGGCTTCTTCTGCTTCGGCGGTGGCGCGGGCAGCGTCTTCCTCGGCTTTGCGGGTGGCTTCTGCCGCGCTGGCTTTCTTTTCTTCGACCAATCGTTTGGCGGCTTTGGCATCTTCGACGGCTTGAATTTCGGCCTGTTTGCGTTCTTGTTCTTCAAGGCGGGCTTTTTCGGCTTCGCTGAGATGGGCTTCGTCTTGTACGCGGGCGGCCTTGAGGGCGGCGGCATTGATGGCGGCCATACGCGCCGCCATTTGCGCATCGACCTCGGCCTGCTGTTCGGCTTTGAGCGCAGCCGCTTCGGCCAGCTTATCCTCTTTGGATTTAAAGCCGAAAGCGCGTTTGAAAAACCCGCCTTTTTTCTTCTTTTTATTATCGTCGCTCACAAAAGCTCCCCCAATAGTTCGCCCGCACCATAACCCGTAATTCGCACCGGGCGCAACTGTCCTATCATGCTTTTGGGGGGGATATTATGGTCAGGTAAAGTGACCGGAGAAAAATCCGCTAACCGTGCCAGATTGCCTTTTTCGATGAGCGCTAAATCGTGGCCAAAGGCGCGGGATTTTAAAAACGCGGTGCGGGTTTTATGGCCGGCGGCACGCAATCGTTTTGCGCGGTCTTTGATGACCGCACCGTTGACTTGCGGCATTTTGGCGGCGGGTGTGCCTTGGCGCGCCGAATAGGGGAATACATGTAGCCAAGCTAGGCCGCATTCCTCGACTAACCGCACCGAGTTCTCAAACATCTCTTCGGTCTCGGTCGGGAAGCCTGCGATAATATCGGCTCCAAAGCTGATGTCTGGGCGCACACGGCGCAGGCGGGCGCACAAGGTAATCGCGTCCTCACGGGAATGGCGGCGTTTCATGCGCTTTAATATCATGTTGTCACCGTGCTGTAAGGACAGATGCAGATAGGGGGCAAGGCGTTGTTCGGTGGCGAATAAGCCGAACAACTCATCATCGACCTCGGCGCTATCAATAGAGGATAAACGCAAGCGGGGCAGGGCGGGGACGGACTTTAAAATCCGCGCTACCAGATTGCCCAGCAGAGGTTTACCGGGCAAGTCGTCGCCCCAAGAGGAAATGTCGACGCCCGTCAGGACGACTTCGTTAAAGCCTTGTTCGGTCAACAGAGCAATACGGCGCACGACCTCCTGCGCGGGCACGGAACGCGAATTACCGCGCCCGAACGGGATGATGCAAAATGTGCAGCGGTGGTCACAACCGTTTTGGATTTGGACAATGGCGCGGGATCTTTCGATGAGACCGCCCGCACGGGATTTATCTGCGACGCGGGCTTTCATGATGTCGCTTACATTGACCTTGGCATTAGACTTCTTTTTCAGCGCAAAACTTTCCGCAACCATTTTTTCGGCATTGCCCAGAACATGGCTCACCCCGTCCATGCCCGCATAGGTCTTCGGCTCTATCTGCGCCGCACATCCGGTGACGATGATTTTAGAACCCGTGTTTTCGCGCACGGCACGGCGAATGGTTTGTTTGCCACGGCGCACGGCTTCGTTGGTCACGGCGCAGGTGTTAATAATCACGGTATCGGTTAGACCAGCCTCCCGCGCATGGCCAGCCATGACCTCGCTTTCATAAGCATTAAGGCGGCAGCCTAATGTGATCATTTTAACATCAGTTGTCATAGCTGGTTAAATGGGCTTAAAGGGGGCAAAGGTCAATGCCTCAAGCTTAAGGATACCATTATGCAAAAACCAATTTTATTTCTGCTCGCGCCGGGGTTTGAGGACAATGATAGGCGGGAATACTGCCCGGAGTGCGCAGAGATGTGGGGGGTGCTTTCCTATTATCCTGCGATTAAAGAAGCTGTGGACATCCGCTACGAGACCCTCGCACATCCGCGTGCGGGATTAGTAGCCTTGCTCGGCGATGGCAATCACAATTGCCCAACGCTCGTTTTACCCAAAGGGACTGTTATCCCGGACGGCGTGCGTGTAAAAACGGTAAACGGTTATTGCTATTTACCGAACGCCAAAGAAATCGGGATTTATTTTGCTAAACTTTACGGCACACCTGTTCCTAGGGGAAGCTGATAGGGGAGTTAAAGTAGAGATTATACAGCTAAGGCGTAGAGCAGTGCGCCTAATCATTGTTGGTTCCTAGCGGAAAATAATATTTGGCCCAATAAATTTGGCACATTTATATAAAAGCTAAAATAATCCTAGCGCATATCTCCTATCCCTGATAATACGCGCCCGCAAAAGGAGTGTTCTCATGATGATTCGTGAAGGTCTCACATTTGACGATGTGCTTTTGCTGCCAAAAGCCTCTGATATATTACCGGGTGATGCTAATTTGGCGACGCGGCTGACCAAAAATATTACATTAAATGTGCCCTTATTGTCTGCAGCCATGGATACGGTGACCGAAGCCCCATTGGCGATTGCCATGGCACAAGCGGGCGGTATGGGGATTATTCACCGCAATTTGTCCATAGATGAACAGGCCGAAGAAGTGCGCAAGGTGAAGCGTTATGAAAGCGGCATGGTGGTTAACCCAGTCACCATTGGCCCGGACGCAACATTGGCGGAGCTTCGAATGATGGCCGAAAAGCATTCGTTTTCCAGCTTCCCCGTAGTTTCGGACGACGGCAAATTAATCGGTATTATCACCAACCGCGATACGCGATTTGCCAAAGATCCGGGCGAAAAAGTCTCCGACATGATGACCCGTGATTTAATTACGGTCTCCGAAGGGACAAGCGAGGACGAGGCGCGCGAGCTTTTGCATAAACACCGGATTGAACAGGTTTTGGTGGTTAATGGGGCAGGGCGTTGTGTCGGTCTCATCACTGTTAAGGACATGGAAAAGGCCGAAAACTTCCCCAATGCTTGCAAAGACGATAGCGGTAGTTTGCGGGTCGGGGCGGCATCTACGGTCGGGGATGCTGGCTTTGAACGCGGGCTTGCGCTTATTGCAGCGGGTGTGGATGCGCTGATAATTGATACGGCGCATGGTCATTCTATCAAGGTTATTGAACAGGTTATACGGTTCAAAAAACACAGTCCGGATGTGCAAATCATTGCAGGTAATATCGCTACCGAAGATGCTGCGGCGGCGCTGATTAAGGCTGGCGCAGATGCGCTTAAGGTCGGGATTGGGCCGGGGTCTATTTGTACCACCCGTATTGTAGCCGGGGTAGGGGTGCCGCAACTGACCGCGCTTATCGACGTTTGTAAGGCAGCCACCAAAGCCGGCATTCCGGTGATTGCCGACGGCGGTATTAAATATTCTGGCGATCTGGCCAAGGCTCTGGCCGTGGGTGCGGATGTTGCCATGATAGGCTCGCTCTTTGCTGGCGCGAGCGAGACGCCGGGGGATGTGTTCCTTTATAAGGGGCGCTCTTATAAATCATACCGGGGTATGGGGTCGGTCGGGGCTATGGCGCGAGGGTCTGCGGACAGGTATTTCCAAAAAGACGTGGCCGATACCATGAAATTAGTACCCGAAGGCATTGAAGGCCGTATCGGATTTAAAGGGCCTGTTGGGCCGATTATTCATCAATTATTAGGTGGCGTTCGCGCCGCTATGGGCTATACGGGGTCTGCGGATATATCCACGTTTCACGACAATGCGGAATTTGTCCGTATCACCAATTCAGGCCTGCGGGAAAGCCACGTCCACGACGTCGCTATCGCCCGTGAAAGCCCGAATTATTCTGAACAGAAATAGAGAAGTTATACAATGAGACATGGTGGACGCATTCAGGCCGCGATAGAGGTTTTGGAAGACATAATTGAGAGACGCACACCTGCGGCTCATGCTCTGCGGGATTGGGGTAAGGCGCACCGCTTTGCTGGCTCCAAAGACCGGGCCTGCATTGGCGGCATCGTGTTTGATGCGCTTAGGCGGAAATCTTCTACATTATGGAGAATGGGGTTTGACGACGAAGAAGATACGGGTGCCGCGCGGGCATTGGTGCTGGGCACTATGGTCTGGGGCTGGGACGAGAGCGTAGATAGCCTAACGACGACATTCACCGAAGACGACCACGCACCTGCAGCTTTGACCAAGGACGAAGTTGCCGCCTTACTAGGCGGGCGGGATTTAGTCATGGCACCGGACTGGATACGGGCTGATATACCCGAATGGATATGGCCTGCATTCACCAATAATTTCGCCGACAATGCTGTGGCCGAAGGGCAAGCTATGTTGGCGCGGCCACCTCTGGATTTGCGGGTAAATACGCTCAAGACCAACCGTAAGGCGGCTCTCGCCAAGCTGAAAGACTTTGGCGGTGTGGCGGCTGAATTATCCCCTGTTGGTGTGCGTATCAAAGCGGGCACCAAACTTGACCGTCTACCCAATATTCAATCCGACCCTGTATTTCTTATGGGCGAGGTCGAGATACAGGACGAGGGTTCGCAAATTGTCTCTCTGATGGTCGATGCCAAGCCGGGCGAAACTGTGCTGGATTACTGTGCGGGCGGCGGCGGCAAGACTTTGGCCCTAGCAGCAGACATGGCGGCTGATATGAACAACGAAGGCAAGATATACGCTTACGACATAGATAAGCGCAGGCTTGCGCCGCTTTACGCACGAACACAGCGGGCAGGGGCGACCAATGTTGAGGTGGTGCAACCGCCCCAGAACAATTTGAAAAAACACCGTGGTTCCATGGACCGGGTTTTGGTGGATGCGCCGTGTACGGGGTCTGGCACGTGGCGCAGGCATCCGGACGCGAAATGGCGGTTGTCGCTTTCGACGCTGGAACTGCGTATGGCCGAACAGAAAACTGTGCTTGATCAGGCCAAGCAATATGTGCGGCCTGATGGGCTTTTGATATATGTGACTTGTTCATTATTCGCCGAAGAAAATGAGGGACAGGTTTACGCATTTCTTGAGGACAATAAAGATTTCGAATTGCTATCGTCCGGCGAAGTTTGGGAAGACCGGATTGGCACTAAAAAGGCTATGCCGTGGTCTGAAGACGGATGCACCCTAACCATGACCCCGGCGTCTACGGATACGGATGGGTTCTTTTTAGCCGTTATGCGCAAAATTAAGAAAGAAGAGTAATGACAACTCACACTCATACTGGTCACCACGAAAAAGTCTTGATTATAGATTTTGGTTCCCAGGTCACAAAATTGATTGCTAGGCGGGTACGCGAGAGCGGTGTTTATTCCGAAGTGCATCCTTATAATAAAATCACAGACACCCTATTGGCGGACTTTGAACCGGGTGCGGTCATCTTGTCCGGTGGCCCGAGCAGTGTTGGCGGTGCGACCAGTCCGCGTGTCCATGATACCGTATTTGACTTAGGTGTTCCTGTTCTCGGGATTTGTTACGGCCAGATGGCTATGGTCGATCAGCTTGGTGGTTCTGCCGAAGCGGCGGACGAGCGTGAATTTGGCCGCGCGAGTTTAGAGATTGTCAAAGACAGTCCGTTATTTGCGGATATCGGCGATGTCGGCTCCGAACATACCGTCTGGATGAGCCACGGCGACCGGGTCAATAAATTGCCGGACGGGTTTGAAATTATTGCGCGCTCACCCAATGCCCCCTTTGCGGCCAGCGAAGATGCTAAGCGCAAATTTTATAATGTCATGTTCCACCCCGAAGTCGCCCATACGCCTATCGGGGCGCAATTGCTCAAAAACTTCACTCACACTATTGCAGGACTGAAAGGCGACTGGACTATGGCGGCGTTTAAAGACGAAGCCATTGCCGCCGTTCGTAAGCAGGTCGGGGACGGTAAAGTCATTTGCGGCCTGTCCGGCGGGGTCGACAGTTCCGTAGTGGCAGTCTTGTTGAATGAGGCCATTGGCGATCAATTGACCTGTGTGTTCGTAGATACGGGCATGATGCGAAAAAACGAATCTGAAGAAGTAGTTTCAATGTTTTCAAAGCATTATGACATTAAACTAATTCATGTAGACGCGGAAGATCAGTTTTTAGACTTGCTGGAAGGCGTCTCTGACCCAGAAAAAAAGCGCAAAATAATTGGCAAGACTTTTATTGATATTTTTGAGAAACAAGCCAAGAATATTGGGGGAGCCGATTTCCTTGCCCAAGGCACGCTCTACCCTGATGTCATCGAAAGTGTATCCTTCGACGGCGGCCCGTCTGTGACCATCAAGTCCCATCACAATGTTGGCGGCCTACCAGAACGCATGAATATGGCGCTAGTAGAGCCTCTGCGTGAACTTTTTAAGGACGAAGTACGGGACTTAGGACGGGAGCTGGGATTGCCGACAAGCTTCGTAGAGCGCCATCCATTCCCAGGGCCTGGCCTAGCTATTCGTTGTCCGGGTGTCATAACCAAGGACAAGCTTGATCTGTTGCGCGAGGCTGATGCGGTTTATCTCGACCAAATTAAAAAACATAAATTATACAATGATATATGGCAGGCATTTGCAGTGATTTTGCCAGTAAAAACTGTGGGCGTAATGGGCGATGGACGAACCTATGAATATGCGCTTGCCCTACGCGCTGTGACCTCGTCCGACGGTATGACCGCAGATTATTACCCCTATAGCCACGAATTCCTTGGTGAAACCGCGACCCGCATCATCAACGAGGTGCAGGGCGTCAACCGCGTAGTGTACGACATCACGTCAAAACCACCTGGGACAATTGAGTGGGAGTAGGCCTGTAGGGTGGATTACGCGCAAGAGGCGCTAATCCACCCTACAAGACAACTAATTTTTCAGTGAATTAACTTTTTCCCCGCCAATCACGTGGTTTTTCCCCGCAATCCTTACCGCCTGATTCAGAGAATTTAAACATCGTTTTGCTATGTTCATCATAAGCGCCAAAGAGCGCAAACTGGTGAATGGAAAATATTGTGAACTTTCGGATTTTATATCTGATACCTATCATTGCTGTGTTAGCAACTGGAACGGGCTTAGTTAGCGCGAACCCGGCTAAAACTGCCGTAATGCTGGAGATTATAGACGGAGACACCGCATTTGTTGTCGATAAGACCAACAATGCTGCGTGGTGGGTCGTTGGCGAATGCCGCCGCCCCATCCCTGTAGAACCGCGTAAGAACTCACAAAAAAATATTGGGAAAAACTCAATAAATACAATAACTTCAAAGATTATCCGTAACAATACCCGGATTGGAAGTCGCCAGATTGTGCTGAAACAACAATTTCGTTTCACATTTCAAACAAATCAGGCAGGCACACCAAACGGGTCATTATCCACACCTATCATAAACGTCGAGGTCTATAATTCCTTGCGTGGTGGTTGGTCTGCTGTACCCGTTAGGCAAAATGCCCAATGCGCGTATGATGCGACCTGTCGCCAACGCATGGAAGCTCCAGAGTGCTAAGGCGCTCTTCATCACATAACGGTTTTAGCCGCTTGAAAAAACTAGGTATTTATCTGGTTGGCACACTGTTTTGCCTGTTTTCAATGTTCTCACCAATTGCAATCGCCCAACAAGCAGAAGAGCGAATCGATGCGCAAAAACCCCCGGTTATTGTGGAGAAACCAGTCGAAAAGCCTGTACTTTTAGCTGAACTTATTCCTGAATTTAAGGTGACGCTAGAGGGTGAAGTCCTGGAAACAGAGGTTAGCCGGGATGCGAACGGCACCTTATTGATACGGGCAGAGCCGATTTTTACCGGATTAAATGATATATTTGAATACGATGTCGAGGGCGGCGTCTTGGTGGTGCAGCGTTCCCAAGACGGTGTGGTCATGGAGCTTTACACCGATACGGGCATTGTTAAAGCCAATGGCAAGGCTCTCGGTAAGCTTAAACAATACGGCCAGATTAGCGTTGGTAGCATTAATCTAACCCCCAACGCCATAGCCGTGATGTCTGGTGCTATAGGTAAAATAGACGCAGACGAGAACAAAGTCGACTTTAACCTCGATCCGCGCCTAAAAGTGGCGACCGGGTTTGAGATATTTGTGGAAGATATACCGCTGGGTAATTTAGAGCCTGGGCCGAAAGCTATTGGCTCCGTGATGTTGCTGCCGCTTCGTCCCATAGCCAAAGAGCTTGGCCACACTATCCAGATTATTGACGGCGGGGCATCTATCCGGGTGAAGCGGGCGCAGGACAGCGCCGTGTTCGAGCTTAATCTTGATACCGGACTTGTGAAACTTAACGATCGTCCGGTTGGTGTCTCCAAAGACGTGACCTATTTCGATAAAATAAATCTATTATTACCGCTCGGCACAATCGAAGCTCTCACCGGCGTCCATGTGAGTGTGGAAGGCGGGTCGCGGATTAATATCTCGTTAGATGCGCGCCTTAAGGGTGCCGTACAGCCAACGGCGAAAATCAATGAAGTTACCAAAGAAACCCCGTTCACTCTGGAAACCATCCAACTTCATACCGGAACCGATACCATTAATACGGTAGATGTTGATTTTCGCGTCAAAGGTTTTAACGGGCGAATGCGCTACGAAATCCCCGACCTCCCGACAAATGCGCGGGAGGCGCAGCCGTCTTGGCTATCTCTAGATTACGCCCATGTTAAGGGCGGTTATGGTTCTCTTGGTGATTTATCAACCGATCTTCGTCAACTGGACGGGGTCGGTCTTCGCCGTATTAGGGGTGTAAGCTATGCCAAAGAAAGCGATAAAGGGCGTTGGGCTTTGGCGGCAGGTGTGCCGACATCCGGATCTACCAAAATCAGTGAAGACCAAAGTCGCCTGAAGTTTTCAGGGTTAACGGCTGGCGCTCGCTATGCCAGTAAAGACGGCTGGGAAGCCGGGCTTTCGGTTAAATCGGACGGGCTGAGTGATGACAAAATGGCGGTGCTATCCGCAATAAGTGGTCGCCTTGGCCGCAAACGCGATAAGAAGTTAAGATGGAATGTTCAGGCTGATGTCGGGTATTTTAACGGGGCGGCTCGGGAAAAATCCGTAGATGTGCGCACTAATATTGATGCCCGCTACGCCGTTAGTAAGAAAATAAATGTTGATGTATTCGCGTCTTACGATGGCGCTGAATTCCTGCGTTCTGACCTAGACGCAGAACAATTGGCGCAGCAGGAAAATGTCGATACAGGTGGCAGTACTGAAGATGAGCAATTTGTGCCCGACACCCGCAAACGTGGGCAAGACTTTGCTAGTTACGGCGCTGCGGTACAGATGACGGCTGGCCAGACTTTGGGGCCTTTCGAACGCCCGGCTATTTCCGCACGCTATGGCCACACGCAAAGTGGTGTGTTTTCTAAAAATGGTAATGATACATCTACGGATACATATGGGGTTTCCGTCAATACATCCTTGCGTAAAATTGGCACCAATATTTCAGCAGACTATACGGCCTATACGCAAAAATTAGCGGACGGTAGCACCGAAACAGGTGATCAGTTAACGGCACGCATTTTCCAAGACACAAAATACATAACCGCGCGCGGACAATATACATCGAACCGTAAGGGCAGTGCAGCACGTATTAACAGGTTTGATGCGCAATTAACCGCCAAGCCCTATAATCTAAGCCTGCCCAAGGACGCGGTCTTGTCTATTTCCCCGTCTATATCTGGCTCGTGGAGCAAAGATAATAACTTTACACGCGGCGGTGTTGTGGCCAATTTAAACTCTGGACAAGTACTGGGCAAGAAGACAAAATTGACGGCCAGCATGGGGATATTACAGAGTTTTTCTGGACAAGCCTCTGATAAGTCCGACAAATTTCTGACGGTGTCTGTAGGGCGAGAGCTTAGGATCAATAAAAACCTGTCCATGGGGCTGTCTTACCGCAATAACTTACAAGGCGATCAACGGCTTGGTATATTCTTGGATGGTCGGTTTGATTTCAACGAAAAGCGTAAATTCCGCGCCAGTGATGAAGGGCGCGGCGTGCTTAAGGGCAGGGCGTTTCTAGATAAAAACCGTGACGGCATCAAACAAGAAGACGAGCCGGGCATTGGCGGAGCGCTTATTCGGGTGCGGCAATCCAGTATGAGCTTGCGTACAGATGCGGCAGGCTATTTCACCATACAGAATATCAAGGTGGGCATCCATGAATTACAAATAGATGGGCGTAGCTTGCCGCTTGGTTATAGTTTGGCGGAAAATGTTTCGACCAAAGCCAGTATTCATGATGGTCATATTACGGATTTACTTTTGCCTATCGTGCAGCGCGGGCAAATTCGCGGCTTCGCCTTTATCGACGAGAACGGCGACGGCGCCCATAATAAAGGCGAAAAACGCCTAGAGGGTGCGCGCTTGTCGCTCACTGATACTGCGGACGCGGGCAATCATTTCGAAATATATGCAACTAGTTTCGGGCAATATGCATTCGATGATTTGCCGTCCGGCGAATATGAATTGGTCATTACGAAAACCAATTCATCGCTGGGCGACCCGTCTCACACCCCAGTCATCATCAATCTGGCCGAGGCAGAAGACCTCATGGCCAGGATCAATATCGCTGCCATTGCGACTAATGCCGTACAAATGGCCGGGCAGAATTCTGAACCCAAAAACACTTTGGCAAGTGGAGTAGGGGGCAGGGTAGGAGAGCAGGGAGAGGAAATCCCGCCGCCGGACATTGGCGATGAAAACATCATTGTGGTCAGCCCGGCGCCGTAATTTTTCTTCACCCATAATTGGGCGCTCTCATTCACTAAACTAAGGCGGTCTCGCAAGGGACCGCCTCTTTTTTTGAAGTCAGTGTGAATTAACAACGATTAACATGCAAGGTCATGAAGGCTAGGTCGTCAATCATACATTTTAGGCCTAGTGGACACATTTTCGAAAAAAATGGCCAAAATAAAGAACACATACAGAACCAATACTTTTACTTTTTATGATGAGGGAGCCCATTCTTCCTTCATATTGTGAATCTGGTAAACAATAGTAGTATTGCTCAAACGATAATAAATGGAGAATGACATGCCAATCTGGATCACAGGGCACGAAGAGCAAACTGAATTATGGTCACTCAACTACGATGAAGAAAACTTCGTTGCAGAAAAACCCGAAAAATCTCGGCTTGATTATGCGCTTAGACTGAAGTTTTATTGTATTTATGGTCAATTCCCAAAGCAGACGGATACTATTCCAGATTTCGTTATCAACTATGTTACTGACCAAGTAGACAGTCCAGATACGAATTGGCCCTCAAAAGCTGGTAGAACTGCACGTCGTCGAAATCTGGAAGTAAAAAATTTCCTAGGATATAAGCAACTCACCGGACAAAGACACGAAGCATTTCTCCAATGGTATCACTCTCAGGCGGCATTTCTTGACATGCCCTCTATCCAAATTGATGCACAAGTCAGACAATGGTGTATAACCCGAAAATTTGAGCCACCGACAACGACCGAAATAAATTTACTTATTGAGCGCGTACACTCAAAATTTGAAACGGCGGAGTGTGCACGGATTACAAGTTCATTACCTAATCATATTAAAGAACTTATGCTGCTTTCCGTTAACGCAGAACCGGGATTGCCTTCAATTTTGGATATGCGTTCAGACCCTGGCAGAGTTGGACGTGACAACTTCAATCTCATATGTGAACGGCTCCAGTTTATCAACGAGCTGGAACTACCTAGTAATTACATCAAGTCGCTCAATGAAGACTGGCGAAAAAGTGTCGTCCGTAGGATGGCTCGTCTGCGACCAATCGATATTCGGCGTATGCATGACGAACGACAAATTGGCATGTATGCGGTTTATCTCACCAGCCGAATTCCGGAGATTACAGACTCACTGATTACCATGCTGGCGGATTCTGTACATAAGATTGAAACTAAAGCGATTAAGAACATTCAAAAAATAATCTCAAAACAAGTCCACAACGTCTACAATTTACAAAAAACACTAGCTGATATACTTGAGGAAACTTTTGAAAACCCGGAAGATACGGCTTCCGATGTCGTCTTTCGCATAATTGATCCAAAAGATGCTCTGGCCTTCATCGAACAACAGAAATCAAGGAACAAATGGGCTATTGATGTATTTAACGAGATGCACAGCTCTTGGCGAACACACTACCGTCCTATGCTTAGAAACTTGCTCAAATCAGTGGAATTTGGCAGCACCGTCAGCAAATACAGACCCATCCTAGATGCTCTTGATTGGATCAGTGATAATTTTGACCGCCGAACGAAGATAATGGTCAGAGATAAAGAAATGCCCATAGAAGGCGTTGTTCCACAAGAATATTTAAAAGGTGTCGTTAGGGGTGAATATATAGACAAGATGAGTTATGAACTCTGCACAATTATTACGTTAAGGAAGAAATTAGCAACGAGGGAAATATGGGTTCCCGGCTCTGAAAAATATAAAAACCCTGAAGAAGATATACCTCAAGATTTTGAGGACCGCCGTGTCGAATACTACGAAGACTTGAACCTTGACATTGATGGTAGAAAATTTGTTGCTAGACTGAAGGAAGAACTCAGAGAACAGTTGACAGCATTCGATCATGAATTTCCAAAGAATAGATTTGTCCAAGTCAATCATGGTAATAAATCTCCAACATTTAGAATTACACCTCTGGACGCACTTCCGGAACCTGAAGGTCTGGCAAAAATAAAAGCTAAGATTGCCAAGGACTGGCATATGACCAGCTTACTCGACATACAGAAAGAGGCGATGCTAGATTCCGGATTTGACCGAGCATTCCAAAGTATAGGCGTTCGGCAAAATCTCAAAAAACCTGAATTACGTACTCGTCTTCTGCTGTGTTTATACGGACTTGGGACAAATGCAGGACTGAAACGCATTAGCGCAGCTTCCAATGACGCCACTTATGAAAATCTACGGCATATACGGCGTCGTTTCATCGATGTTGCGTCTTTGCGAGACGCCAACCAGATTTTGGTAAATGCTATTCTTGGAATAAGAGACCCTGCAATATGGGGAGAAGTAGGTACGGCGATTGCCTCGGACTCCAAACAATTTAAGGCTTGGGATAAAAATCCAATGTCTGAAAACCATATGCGGTATGGCGGAAGTGGTGTTATGGCCTACTGGAGTGTTGAAGGGCGTTCTGCTTGTATTTACAGCGAGCTCAAACGAGTATCAGAACGAGAAGAAGCCTCTATGATAAAAGGTGTTCTCAATCACTGTTCGGATATGTCTGTCGATACGGCTTATGTAGACAGCCATGGACAGACGGAGGTAGCATTTGCGTTTAGCAGGCTTCTTGGATTTGACTTGGCGCCCCGGATCAAGAGGGTTGGACACTCTAAATTATATACGCCTTCGCCAGCGTTTAAAAACCGCCTTTCAAATGTCGGTCAGATGGTAACGCGAGACGTGGACTGGCAGCGAATATCCCGTTATTATGATGACATGGTTAAATATACTACAGCCATGAAAACAGGCACAACGAGCCCTGAAGCCGTTAAAAAGTAACTTGGTCAAGATAATTATACGGTTTAATTAAACTCAAACAAAAGGCGCATAATTTATATTATGAGAACTTTATGGATTGATATTTATTCTACTTTGTTGATATTTATGGTAGTTTTATTCTCATGCCGTCAAATGCCGGTTCGTGTTTTCCTGTGAGTTCTGATCTTAGTGTCTTATAATCCATGTCGATGTGCAGGTTTGTGAAGATGAGTTTTTTGGTTTGCGTGTGGGCGCCCCAGTGCAGAGTTTTGTCCATATGAGCATGGGTTGGGTGTTTGTGATAGCGTAGCGCGTCAACGATCCAAATATCGAGGCCTGTGAGCCGTTCCAGCGTATTATCACTGATGGAGTGCACGTCTGGTGAATATGCCAGCTTGTTGCAGAACACAAACCCAAAAGCATTGATATTACCGTGACCAACTTCAAAAGCTGAAACGGGTAAATCACCACCTGGGCCTGAAATCATAATCTCGGAACCGTCCTTAATTAAATCTTGTAAATCAAGAATTGGCGGATGTACGCGGCCAACAGGTTTTTCGAAGCAATATTTAAAGCGGTGCAATAAATCATTCTTGGTATCTTGTCCCATATAGGTCTTTATTCGTGCCCCTTGGCGGTATGCTATGGCGCGCAAATCGTCTATACCGTGGGTTTGATCGCCGTGGTCATGGGTATAGAGCACGGCGTCAATATGCTGTGTATTCGCATCTAATAACTGATTACGCAGGTCTGGAGCAGTATCAACGAGCGCGATAGTACGCTCATTTTCAGGCGGCATTGCCCCCTCACCTTCATCTTCCCTAGTTTGCCAATATTCAACCAATAAAGAGCAACGCGTGCGTCTGTTCTTTGCCTCCTCAGGGTCACACGCGCCCCAATCGCCGCCGACACGCGGCACACCGCCGCTAGAACCACACCCGAGTATGGTGATGTGTAGATTATGTTTCATCTATGGGCCTTTTTGCCTTGGTAAACAGGTTGAAAAATGCACTTGTTGTCCGCTGTGCCGTCTCCTCAAAGCTCCAGCCTTTCAACAATGCCAAGTCTTCTGCGACCCGCACGACCCACGCAGGCTCGTTACGCCGGCCACGATGGGGCATCGGGGCTAAATACGGGCCATCAGTTTCAATTAACAGCCTATCTTCCGGTAAAGACTGGGGTGTTTCGCGTAACTCACGGGGATTTTTAAAGGGAAAAA
>JAKIUV010000137.1 GCA_021647375.1 Robiginitomaculum sp. | reverse complement strand
CAATTCGGATTTAGACGCATCTTTTTCTTGGCAATCGGCCAGCTTGCCGGGCAAGGAGGCTATATCCAGCGCCGATTTACGCCGGGTCAAATCGCGGGCCTTGCGGGCAGCTTCGCGGGCGGCGGCGGCTTCGATGATTTTCATCATCACCTTCTTGGCATCAGCCGGATTTTCTTCGAACCATTCATTGAGCGCCTCACCCATTGCGCTTTCAACAATAGGGCGGACTTCGGAGGATACCAATTTGTCCTTGGTCTGGGACGAGAATTTAGGGTCAGGAACTTTCACCGAAAGCACACAAGTCAAACCTTCGCGGGCATCGTCGCCGCTAATAGCGACCTTTTCTTTTTTGGCCGCGCCGGAGCTGGCCGCATATTTATTGACCGCACGGGTCAGTGCGCCGCGAAAGCCCGCCAAATGGGTGCCGCCATCGCGCTGGGGGATATTGTTGGTGAAACAGCGGACATTTTCCCGGTAACTATCATTCCACCACAAGGCTGCCTCTACGGTCACACCGCCGTCGCCCTCTTTCAGCACCACGATAGGCTTATCAAGCTGCGGCACTTTGTTGGTATCCAAATGGCGCACAAATGCCTCGATACCGCCCTCATAATATAATTCTGTGACAATGGGTTCCTCGCCGCGCTTGTCGGCAAGTTCAATTCTTACGCCAGAATTAAGGAACGCCAATTCGCGCAACCGCCGCTCTAGCGTCTCGCGGCTAAATTCAACCATAGTGAATGTGTCTTCGGAGGGTAGAAAGCGAACTTCGGTGCCCGTGAGCGGTTTGCCGTCAACTATTGGTGCATCGCCCGTGATTTTCAAAGGCGCAACCGCATCGCCGTGCTTAAACTGCATTACGTGTGTCTTGCCGTCGCGCCAAATCGTGAGGTCCAGCACGGAGGACAAAGCATTAACCACCGACACCCCAACCCCGTGCAGGCCGCCGGATATTTTATAGGAATTGCTATCAAATTTACCGCCCGCATGTAGCTGGGTCATAATAACTTCGGCGGCTGAGATACCCTCTTCTGTGTGAATAGCCACAGGAACTCCGCGCCCATTATCGCGCACACTGGCCGAACCGTCTGAATGCAAGGTGACAAACACAGTATCACAATGCCCGGCGAGGGCTTCATCAATGGAATTATCCACAACCTCATAAACCATATGATGCAAGCCGGAGCCATCGTCCGTATCCCCGATATACATGCCGGGTCTTTTCCTTACAGCGTCAAGACCCTTTAAAACCTTAATGCTATCAGCACCGTAATCTTCTTCATTCTCAGCTGGATCAGCCATAATATTCCTTCAGTCATTTTGGGCGCCCGAATCACCACTTGTTTAGGGGACAATATAGGGGAGGTTTGAGGGAATTGCACGGGGTTAAACGCTCTTTTATTGGCTAAACACCTATGATAGACAAATAGGTGCGCGCCAGTAAATAAACAATATCGGTGACAATTAGGGTCGTAAAATCGGCCACCCGCTAGCGGTGGAGGGTAACCGCCCGACGCGCAATTTTAAAGCCTGTGGCACGTGAGTTGGAAAATATATAAGATGGCAAAAAACATTATCTATTATATCTTGTGTTCACCATTTCTCATTTATGCCTCAATACGGATATTTGGCAATTTTGCACTCTTTGGGCAAATTACGGGTTGGTTTAAAAGTGAAGCAGGCGCTTTGATAATTAGCAAAACCACCGAGGGCATGGGTAAACTCAACCCGCAAGCCTTTATTAAAATCTCTCCGGAGGCTTATTTAACTTATGTTGCAATTGTTGGGGTAACAATGGCGGTTGGGACGGTCGGCATACTCCTCAAGCAAAATTGGGGGTTTTATTTTATGACCGCTTATTGTCTTTTATTCATAGCTGGAATCGTTAATTTTAAGGCTTTCAATTTTAAAGTAGTGATTTTTGCATTCTTAGTTGTCGCGCTTTTTGTCTTATATCTTTTGCGAGAACAGTAAGGTTAGATTTACCTCGTCTTTGCCTTTTTCAGCCCCACCAAATTAACCTCCCGCTAACCACCAATGCGCAAAAACCACCCTGCCCCAAAATTGCCTTATTTGCGCCCTGATTGTGACACGATGGGGGTACATATAGGTTTTACTGAACGGAAGACATCACAAGGCGCGGGTTTTAGTCCCACATTTCCCACCCGCCAGCGCTTTGGAAATGAGCTTCCCTTGCCCACATTCCCCACAATGTGGCCGACAAAATGCAGGCTCTGTCGTTTCCCACCGACAGAGCCTTTTTTATTGCGTTCGACGAACTCTCCTGCGCCTATTGTTTTCGACATAAGGCATTTCCCTTTCATCCTCACCCCACTTGTGGGGGAGGTGGGCGCCTCTTGGCGCTCGGAGGGGGAAGCAACTATCGGCACAATAATTTCCTAAGATAATTATCCGGACAGCTTATCTAACTGTTGTATGTCACGTCCGGCACTTGTGGAGACTTGTTTCCCCCTCCGCCCCTAAGAAGGGGCACCTCCCCCACAAGTGGGGTGAGGATGAAGAGGGATACTTTTAATGGAACATATTTGAAAATCCATATGCAGTGGCTCTGTTCACTGGACAGGCGAGGAAACTTCGTTTTCTTTACGACGATGTGTTGCGTTGCAACAAGCTGTTGATCGCATAGTTTGAACTCAACAAAACCACTCCTCATATTAACCCCGTGTTAAACACCTTACCAAGAATTAACCTGTGCCACAATATTGCCTTATTTGCGCCCTCTTTGTGACAAGATGGGGTGGCAAATAGGTTTTACTGAACGGAAGGCTTAACAAAACACGGTTTTTTCAGCCCCCCAGCCCCCGGGTTTTGGCCTTCCGTTTTTTCCCACGTAATACAGGCTCTGTCGTTTCCCACCGACAGAGCCTTTTTCTATGGGGCGTCCTTAATGTGTCTTATTCACCCGCCGCATGGTCAAATTTATCCGTCCGCCCATTGGCACCAGTGTACTTTGGCCGTAGAATATTTTGTCTACGCCGTGATAACAGCGCCTTGCTTCGCCCGCCAGCACCACCACATCGCCGCTGGAAAGTTTTAGGCTGTGGGTTTTGCCGCCGCGTTTTTGGCCGCCTATTCTGTACCGCGCCGGGTCACCTAGGCTGATGGAGACTATGGGAGCGTTCAGGTCGTATTCGTCGCGGTCTACATGCATGCCCATTTTATTGCCTTCTCTGTACCAATTTATCAAACAAGCTTCGGGCGGAGCAGAATAGCCCGTCAGATCGTCCCATATGTCTAATAGAGCTTGCGGCATAGACGGCCAAGGCTTGCCCGTTTTGGGGTGTAGGGGCTCATAACGGTAGCCTTTAATGTCCGCCACCCACCCCAACGGCCCGAAATTACTACCGACCACCGAAATAGCCTGCCCAGTTC
>JAKIUV010000136.1 GCA_021647375.1 Robiginitomaculum sp. | reverse complement strand
CGCCGACGGGCCGTTTAGCGAAATTGATCCGGTGATTGAGCCTGTATCGCTATATTCGGCGACTAAAATTAGCGGCGAGATGATCTCCCAAAGCTATGCCCATTTGTACGGGATACCGTTGACGGGTCTCAGGTTCTTTACGGTCTACGGTGCGTGGGGACGGCCTGATATGGCCTATTGGATTTTTACCGAGAAGATTTTGAGAGGCGAGACGATAGACATATTTGCCGCTGGGGAGATGTCCCGAGATTTTACCTATATCAACGATATTGTCACGGCGCTGGAAGCAATTGTTGATACGCCGCCGACAGGCAAGGTTCCTCACGAGATCTACAATCTCGGAAACTCGACCCCGACCCCTTTGATGGACTTAGTGCATGCAGTTGAAAATGCTTGCGGGCAGGAGGCTAAGAAAAACTTTATGTCCAAACAAATGGGCGATGTCTCCAAAACATTTGCCGATATTTCCAAGGCGAAAGCCGCCTTCGGCTACAGCCCCAAAACCACTATTGACCAAGGCATTCCGGTGTTTGTCGATTGGTATAAAAAGTTCTACAACATATAGGAATTCAAAATGAAAAAAGTCATCAACAACAAAACCAAAATCGGCAATCACCAACTCCACCCCGAAACCCTGATGATGGGTTATGGTTATGACCCTATGTTGTCGGAGGGTTCGGTGAAGCAACCGGTGTTTCTAACCTCGACATTTGCTTTTCCCAACGCAGAAGCTGGCGAGGAGTTTTTCGACGTCATGGCCGGGCGCAAACCATTGCCTGCGGGCGATGCAGCGGGTTTGATCTATTCGCGCTTTAACCACCCCAATGCAGAGATCACCGAAGACCGCCTCGCCGTGTATGAGGGCGCGGAAGAGGGCGTTGTTTGTGCGTCCGGTATGGGCGCTATTTCCAGTGCGCTTTTGTCGGTGCTACGCCCCGGTGATGTCTTGGTGCACGGCTCGCCCATATACGGCGGTACGGAAACGCTTATCCGCAATCTACTCTCACAATTTGGTATTCAATCAGTGGAGTTCCAAGACGGTATCGATCCGGCCAGTTTGGATGCGGCTATTGAGAAAGCGCAAAAAATGGGGCCGGTGAAAATGATTTATATGGAGACGCCGGGCAATCCAACCAATGCGATTTTTGATTTTGAAATTTTGAAAAATGCCCAAGAAAGACTTGAAAAAGAAACCGGAGTTCGCCCCGTCACCGTCTGCGATAATACTCTGCTTGGCCCGGTATTTCAGCAAGCCGTCAAGGGCGGCATTGATCTGGCGGTGTACTCCCTAACCAAATATGTCGGCGGGCATTCCGACCTTATCGCAGGCGCGGTTATGGGCAATGGTGCGGCTATCAAAGCCGTGCGCGGCATCCGCAATGCCATGGGCATGAACCTTGACCCCAACACGGCATGGATGTTGTCGCGCTCATTAGAGACGTTGTCCATTCGTATGCAGCGGGCATCGGATAGCGGCGAGAAAGTCGCGGCGTGGTTGGCCAGTAATCCTTATTGCAAGGTCAAAGTTCTACACCCCGACCATGTCACAGACGCCGCTTATCAAGCCGTTTATAAGCGCCAATGTAGTGGCCCTGGCTCTACATTTTCTTTCGTCATAGACGGTACACGTCAAGATGCGTTTAAGGTTATAAATGGCATGTCTTTGTTTAAGTCTGCCGTGTCGCTCGGTGGTTCAGAAAGCCTCGTTTGTCACCCCGCATCGACCACCCATTCCGGCATCCCCGCAGATGTTCGCGCACAAGGCGGCTTGACGGAAGGCCTAGTCCGCATCTCAATCGGCTTGGAACATCCGGATGATTTAATCGCAGATTTAGACGCGGCATTGCGCAGGGTTTATCAATAGTTAGAAAAGAGCAAACAATGGCAAGAGTTTTAATTACAGGCACGAACCAAGGCATTGGGCTGGAGTTGGCGCGGCAATATGTTGCGCGCGGCGATGCGGTGTTGGCGACTTGCCGAAAACCCAGCGAAGAGTTGCAGGCTGTTGGTTGCGAGATAATTGAAAATGTTGATGTGGCCGATGATGCCAGTGTTGCCGCATTGGCGCAGGTGGTCGGTAATCGCCCACTGGACATGTTAATCAATAATGCCGGGATATTGACCAGTGAGAGTTTTGATGATTTGGATTACGCGCGTATGCAGGCGCAATATGATGTCAATGCGCTGGGGCCTTTACGGGTTACGCACGCCCTGAACGGTAATCTGGGCGCGGGTGCCAAAGTCGGGATTGTCACATCAAGGGTTGGCTCACTGGATGATAATTCGTCCGGCGGCAATTATGGCTACCGTATGTCCAAGGCAGCGGCCAATATGGCTGGGGTCAATCTGTCCCACGACCTAGGCCCGCGCGGGATAGCCGTGGCACTCCTGCATCCCGGTTATGTCCGCACCAATATGACGGGCGGCAATGGCCTGACCGATGCGGCCACCGCCGCCGCAGGCCTGATAGAGCGCATGGACGCACTTAGTATGGAAACCACTGGTACATTCGGCATGCCGAGGGCTATGAGCTAACTTGGTAAGAATGAGGCATTATGGAACATGTTGACGTATTGATTATTGGGGCCGGGATTTCCGGTATTGGGGCGGGATGTCATTTGACGATGACCAGTCCGTCGCAAAGTTTTGCCGTATTAGAGGTGCGGGATACGTTCGGCGGGACTTGGGATTTATTTAAATATCCGGGCATCAGGTCGGATTCGGATATGTACACATTTGGCTATGCCTTTCGTCCGTGGACGGAGGGCAATGATATTGCCAGCGCTCAGTCTATTTTGCGCTATCTAAAACAAACATCCGAAGAATACGGCGTTGATAAAAAAATCCGTTACGGTCACCGTGTCGCCAAAGTCAATTGGTCTTCGCCAGACAAGCACTGGGTGGTTGATGTCACAAATGCCGACGGTGATTTCCAAATGAGCTGTAAATTTTTGCTCTCTTGCACCGGTTATTATAATTATGACAAAGCCTATTTACCAAAATTTGAAGGCTTGGACGCGTATCAAGGTCAAGTGGTGCAACCGCAATTTTGGCCAGAGAATTTAGATTATAAAGACAAAACCGTCTTGGTCATTGGTAGTGGGGCTACCGCCATTACCCTTGTGCCGTCCATGGCGGGCGAGACCAAGCATATTACTATGTTACAGCGCTCTCCGACCTATGTGTTCACCCGCCCGGCGGCGGATAAAATTGCCAATACATTGCGCAAAATATTCCCCCGTAAACTCGCCTATAGTTTGGCGCGCGCCAAAAACGTGCTTCTGAATATTTTCATGTTTCACCGTGCGCGGACCAAGCCGGAAAAAGTCCGCGAATTCTTGCGCAATATGGCTAAGGAAGAATTGGGCGATAGTGTTGATGTGGATGTGCATTTCAACCCGAACTATAATCCGTGGGATCAAAGGCTGTGCCTGATCCCGGACAGTGATTTGTT
>JAKIUV010000050.1 GCA_021647375.1 Robiginitomaculum sp. | reverse complement strand
ATAAGGCCAACAACAAAAAAAACGGGACGCAAAGCTGGCATAAGGAGAGATTATGGAAAAGAACAGGGTTTGCAACGGGGGAACGGGGGGGTGGCTCGTTATACGATGGGGAAGTAGTTGTAATAATCCTCCGCTTGCTTTCTCCACAATATCCGCGCCCCAAACAAATCCCAACATTTCCCCTTGGCGTGGCGGTTTATTCCATTATGTTGGGCGTCCAGTAGATTCTGTGTCCATGATTGTTTGGGGACGCAGTGTGTGAGAATATAGGTTTATTATGAAATTTTCTATGGAACGGGCGGCTTTGTTGGGGGCTTTGGGGCATGTGCAAAATGTGGTGGAGCGCCGCAACACTATTCCGATATTGTCCAATGTTTTGATGACTGCGGAAAACAGCACGATTAGCTTTGTGGCAACCGATTTGGACATTGAAATATCTGAACAGGCGGCTGCGGATGTATCTGCGCCGGGTGATATGACGGCACCTGCCCACACGCTTTATGATATTGCCCGCAAATTACCCGACGGGGCAGAGGTGTCTTTGGCTATTGGCGCTGATGGTCGTTTGGAAGTGAACGCAGGACGCTCACAATTTGTCCTGCCGCTTTTGCCTGCTGGCGATTTCCCAAAAATGACGGCGGACGGCTTCACCCATAATTTTGCCTTGGGCGCGGCGGAATTGATACGGTTGATTGATAAAACAAAATTTGCTATTTCCACCGAAGAAACCCGCTATTACCTCAACGGCATTTACATGCACGATATTGACGACAAATTGCGTTGTGTGGCTACGGACGGGCATCGGCTTGCCCTGTGCGAGATGGCTGCGCCGGATGGGGCGGGCGGTATGCCGGGTATTATTATTCCGCGCAAAACTGTTGCCGAATTACGCCGTCTCATCGACGGCTTGTCCGAGACTATTGAAATTTCTGTATCCGAAGCCAAAATCCGCTTTACCGTTGGGTCGGCAGTGCTGACCTCGAAACTCATTGACGGTACGTTCCCGGATTATGACCGGGTCATCCCCAAGGGGGGCGACAAGCAATTGGTCATTGATAACGGTGTATTTGCCAGTGCGGTTGACCGGGTCTCGACCATTTCCGCCGAGAAATCCCGCTCTATTAAACTCAGCCTAGAAGGTGATAATTTAACCTTGGCCGTCAACAATCCAGAACACGGCAATGCGGTTGAAGACTTGATGGTGGATTATGGTGCCGAGGAATTGGAAATCGGGTTTAACGCTAAATATTTGCTCGATGTGACCGCACAAATCGAAGCGCGGGATGTGCATTTCCATTTGTCCGATCCGGCGTCTCCAGCGTTGGTCAAAGACCCGGACGATCCCGGTGCTTTGTTTGTACTTATGCCTTTGCGGGTTTAGCGCACGCGTTTAAGTGGCCAGAAACGAATTTGTCAAAAGCCTGCTCCTTAGCGACTTTCGCTCTTATAAGGCATTGGACGTAGCGTTTGATGGGCGTCCGGTTGTGCTGTACGGCGAGAACGGCGCGGGTAAAACCAATTTATTGGAAGCCGTGTCTTTGTTGTCGCCGGGGCGCGGCTTGCGGCGGGCAAAATTATCGGACTTGGCAAGGCGGGCAGGCGGCGAGCCGTGCGAAAATTGGTCTGTGGCGGCGCGGCTGGGATTGGAAGATATAAATATAGGTACGGGCGGTATTGACGGCGCGCCGAACCGCCGCAAAATGCGCATGGACGGCAAGGCGGCGTCCGGGCCTGACATGGCCAAATATATCAGCATAAATTGGCTAACCCCGGCGCAAGACAGGTTGTTTAGTGGGCCGGCCTCTGACCGACGCAAATTTTTTGACCGCTTGTGCTTGATACATGTGGCGTCCCACGGGCGTACATTCCTGGCTTATGAAAAATCGCGGGCGGAGCGCGGGCGCTTGTTTGCCGACGGCATAGATGATGCCTATTGGTTCGATGCGCTGGAAACCGATATGGCGGAGCGCGGTGCCAAGATAGCTTTAGCGCGCCATCAGGTTTTGGAAATGCTGCGCGCAGAAATTTTGGCCAGACCAGAAGGCAGTTTTCCCAAAGCAGATTTGGCCATAGACGGCGAGGCCGAAGCCCTCTACGCCGCCGGGGCTGAGGAATTGGAAGTGGTCGATTTTATCAAAACCAATTTGCGTGAAGATCGCGCCCTTGATGCCCGCGCCGGACGCACTCTGCGCGGCGTCCACAAAAGCGATCTGGTAGTCACCCATATAGAAAAGGCCATGCCCGCTGCCCATTGTTCTACGGGAGAGCAAAAAGCGTTGCTTATCGGTTTGGTTCTGGCTCATGCCCGTAGCCAATTCGCTAAGCCCCCAATATTGCTACTGGACGAAGTCGCCGCCCACCTGGACGAAACCCGCCGTGCCGCCCTCATAGAAGAACTCTTGGAACTGGACATCCAAGTCTTTCTAACAGGAACAGACGCAGACCTGTTCGAAGCCTTCGCAGGCCGCGCGCAGGTGTTTGAGGTGGTGGACGGTAAATTAGTGATGCAATCCGGTTGACCCAGATGCGCCTGAAGCGTAGTCACCCCTTATGAAAAATTTCACTAATATATCCGGCCTTGGGCAAATTGCGGACGACTATGATGCGGCGTTGGTCGACATTTGGGGAGTGCTCCATAATGGGCGTGATGCTTTTGCGGAGGCTATTGTGGCTTTGCAGCGCTTTCGGGCGGAACGCGGGCCTGTGGTTTTGATTTCAAATTCGCCGCGCCCAAGCGTGGCGATCCCCGAGCAATTCGATCAGGTTGGGGTGCCCCATGATGTTTATGATGCTATTGTCACATCTGGAGATGCGACCATAGACGAGCTGGCCCGCCGTGCGCCGGGGCCGGCGTTTAAGCTGGGGCCTGCGCGGGACGATAAATTATACGAAGACTTGGCGCTGAATTTTTCCGAACTTGAGCAGGCAAAATTTATCACCTGCACCGGGCTGTTTGACGATGATAATGAAACGCCGGACGACTATACCGAACTGCTCGGTCAAGCGCGTGAGTTGAACATCCCTATGGTCTGTGCCAACCCGGATGTGCAGGTTAAAAAGGGTGATAAGATGATTTATTGCGGCGGGGCGCTGGCGCAAGCCTATGAGGATATGGGCGGCGAGGTTATCTATGCGGGCAAGCCTTATGAAGCGATTTACCGTTTGTCGCGGGCTTGGCTCAAGGAGCTTACGGGCTACGAACTTGACCGCTCGCGTGTGTTGGCGGTGGGCGACAATATCCATACGGATTTGCTCGGCGCACAGAACCAGAAATATGATGCATTATTTGTGGCCGACGGGCTGAGTGCCGGAAATAGCGACGCCGTTGCAAATGTACTTGAAAAGCACGGTATATATGTCAAATATATGCTATCGACCCTTTCTTGGTAAAACCAGAACTTATAAAATAAAAGTGAGAACAATATGAGCATTAAACGCGGATATTATCTGGACGAAATGAAAATCGGTATGTTTGCCGAGACCAGCATGGTGGTTACGGGCGAGAAAATTGATACTTTCGCCGAACTCACTGGCGATTTTAACCCGATCCATGTGGATGCGGAATTTGCCGCCCAGTCCATGTTCGGCAAGCGCATCGCCCACGGTGCTTTGTCAGCGTCGTTAATATCGGCCATTCTCGGTAATGATTTGCCGGGGCCGGGGGCTATATTTGTTGAACTTAACATGCGGTTTCGCCGTCCGGCCTTTATTGACGACGAGATCACCGCGCGGGCCGAAGTTGTCGAGATTAATGAACGCACAGGCCGCATAAAGATGAAAGTTACATGCAGTGTAAACGGCAAGCAAATCATCCGGGGAAGCGCCGGGGTAATTGTTCCGAAACGGCCTGTTGAAGACTAAGTATGAATGTCATTGATCATTATACTGGTCTAGCCGAGGCGGACAAAGGTGTTGTCATTGCCCTTGGAAATTTTGACGGCTTGCACCGGGGTCATAAAGTCGTGATAGAGACGGCCTTTGCTATTGCAAAAGAGGCGAAAGCTACGCTTGGTGTGGCATTATTTCGCCCCCATCCCAGCCAGTTTTTCGATCCAAATGTCACCCCATTTCGCCTGATGAGCGCACGGGTGCGGGCGCGTTTGCTTAAGGAAATGGGCGCAAAAACCCTGTACGAAATTCCGTTCGATAAAACCCTGACCCAAATGGACGACGAAGAATTTGTTGAAACCGTCCTGCACCAAGGTCTCGGTGTTACCCATGTCGTGGTCGGCGAAGATTTTCGCTACGGTAAGAAACGCTGCGGGGATTGCGAAACTCTGGCCAAGCATTGTGCGGCGCGGGGCATCGGCGTGACCACGGTGCCGGAAATAAGCTTGCACAAAAGCTACGGCAAATACGGCTCCACAGAAATCCGCGAAGCGCTGCGGGAGGGCGATGTTTTCTTTGCTGCCCATATGTTGTCGCGCCCGTGGATTGTCGACGGCGAAGTCGTCCACGGTGATCATTTGGGGCGCACGCTAGGCTTCCCCACGGCCAATCTCTATTTCAACGACCGCATTAGGCCCAAGGCCGGTATCTATGCGGCGCAGTGCCGTTTGGACGGCGAGGACAAATGGCACCACGGTGTCGCCTATGTCGGGTCGCGCCCGACAGTGGACGGCAAAGACCACCGATTGGAAATGCACATATTCGATTTTGACGCCGATATTTATGGTCGCATAATCGAAGTGGCTTTCCGCTCTTTCATTCGGGGCGACGTAAAATTTGACGGGCTTGATGCACTGACAACACAAATGAAAAAAGACGCAGACGGCGCACGCGCCATATTTGGCCTTTAGGCCGCTTGACGTTGACTTGAAATTGCCAAATAAACTGCGACATAATTCCTTTACTATGCCGAATATCGTTGTGGGTTAGGCACTTGCCGTCTATGTAACTTCCCATGATAGCTGAAATTGGACAGATTGCATTGATACTTGCGTTTTTGATTGCCGTTGCGCAATCGGTTTTGCCCATGGTTGGGGCGCACAAAGCCGATGCGCGGTTAATGGCATTTGGCGATAAAGCGGCTTTGGCTCAATTTATTCTGCTTGGCGTCTCATTTATTGCTCTGACTATAGTTTTTGTCCAATCGGATTTTTCCGTAAAACTGGTGACCGTTAATTCCCATACCGACAAACCACTTTTGTATAAAATTAGCGGTGTTTGGGGTAATCACGAAGGATCCATGTTGCTTTGGGTACTTATTTTGGGGATTTATGGGGCGTTGGTGCCTATATACGGCAAAAACTTGCCCGCCGGGTTAAAAGCGCGGGCGCTGTCCGTCCAAGGCATGATCAGTGTCGGGTTTCTTGGCTTTATATTATTTACCTCCAATCCGTTTTTGCGTCTCAACCCGGTGCCAATTAATGGGCAGGGGTTAAACCCGCTCTTGCAAGACCCTGGCCTGGCCTTTCATCCGCCGTTTCTTTATCTCGGATATGTCGGGTTTTCCATGGCCTTTTCGTTTTCTGTAGCTGCCCTTATCGAAGGCCGCGTCGATGCGGTTTGGGCAAGATGGCTCAGACCTTGGGTTTTGTTGGCTTGGAGCTTTCTGACCATTGGCATCACAATGGGCAGTATCTGGGCCTATTACGAGCTTGGCTGGGGTGGTTGGTGGATGTGGGATCCTGTGGAAAATGTATCGTTTTTGCCGTGGTTGGTGGGAACGGCTTTACTACACTCCATACTGGTTTTAGGCAAACGCCATGCCATGGCTCATTGGACAATTTTGCTCGGTATTACCGCATTTAGTCTTAGTCTGGTCGGGACATTTGTCGTGCGTTCTGGCGTGTTGACCAGTGTGCATTCATTTGCCGTTGACCCGGCGCGAGGTGTTTATATTTTGGCGCTGTTATTGTTAGCTACCGGCGGCGGTTTGGTGATGTTTGCACTGCGCGCCCATACCCTGCGCGGCGGTCCTGGTTTCACACTGGTTTCAAAAGAGGGTGGGTTATTGTTGAATAATCTGCTCTTGGTTACCGCGACTTTCACGGTATTTCTTGGTACATTCTACCCACTGCTGATTGAAGCTTTCACAGATGGCAAAATCTCTGTGGGTGAGCCGTATTTTGACCGGACATTTGCGCCTGTTATGATTGTGCTGATTGCATTTATGGGCGTTGGCCCTTTGGTTAAATGGCGTAAGGATAGTTGGCAGTCTTTGCGGCCACATTTGCTAAAGTCTTTGCTGTTGGTCTTGGTTATTTCAGGTTTGACTTGGTGGCTCGGTAAATCAGTGCTTGGGGCTTTGTCCATTGGGGTTGCCGCATATCTTGCCTATAGCACATTGGTTGCTTTTGGCCGCAAGATTAAATTTGGACAAACTGGCTCCATGGCCGGGTCTATGAAATTACTCCGCGCGCAACCTGCCGCAGTTTGGGGCTTCTTGCTCGGCCATATGGGTATTGCTATTTGTGTGGTCGGGATAACGGCTATGTCGGTATGGGCAGGCGATAGTGCTAAGGTTATGAAGTTGGGCGAAAGCATGACCGTAAGCGGCTATGAGTTCACGCTAACGAACATGACACCGGGCGCAGAGCGGAATTTTCAAAAAATGGTCGGCGAAGTTGAAGTCACCAAGCAAGGCCGAAAAGTAGCTACGCTGAAATCGGCTCGCCGTTTTTACCAAGTCCGCGATATGATAACTACGGAAGCCGGTATTCAAGTCCGCCCCATGCGCAATCTTTATGTGGGTGTAGGGGAGGGCGACGCTGAAAAAGGCTGGGTGGTGCGCGCCTATGTGCATCCCATGGTCAACTGGATATGGCTTGGCGCTTTGATGATTGCTCTTGCCGGGTTTGTGTCTATTTTGGATAGGGGTCAAAAGCGGGAGGTCTCGTCATGAAGTTAACATGGAAAGGTATAATCCCGCTCGTCGTGTTTTTAGCGCTCGGAATTGCCTTTGCTATCGGGCTGACCAAAGATCCGAGTAAATTACCGTCTCAAATGATAAACCGCCCGTTCCCTGATTTTTCATTGCCGGACTTGCTGGATATGGATGCGACCATCGACCAGAGCTATTTTGATGGGCAGGTGACCTTGGTCAATATCTTCGGTTCTTGGTGCGTGGCTTGTGACCAGGAACATCCCGTTTTGATGAAGCTGGCGCGCAATAATGAAATCCCAATCCTTGGTGTTGATTGGCGCGATACGGTAGAAAAGGGAAGACGCTGGCTTGCGCGCGGTGGTAATCCTTATACCCGTGTGGTCTTTGATGCCGATAGTATGCTGGCGATTGATCTGGGTGTCACTGGTGCGCCTGAAAGTTTCATCGTCGATAAACAAGGCAATATACGCTATAAATTTATCGGCCCTATTTCAGAGAAAATCTGGCGAGATGAACTGAAGCCCTTTGTGCTTATGCTGGAGGCAGAGCAATGAGAGTAATATTTATATTGGTTATCACCATGTTTGCGTCTTTACCTGTTTTGCCGGCTCTAGCGCAAACACCGAGCGAAGCCGAAATAGAGTTGCGCGCCAAAGAGGTTGGCCGGGCTTTGCGCTGTGTGGTTTGCCAAAATCAGCCCATAGAAGAATCCGATGCCAGCCTAGCACAGGACATGCGTAAGCTTGTGCGGGCGCGCATACGCAAAGGCGATAGTAATGAAGAGGTTATGGCCTTTATGCAAAACCGCTATGGGGATTTTGTGTTGTTAAAGCCGCCCGTACAAGCCAACACATATTTGCTATGGTTTACGCCTGCCGCCTTGCTCGGGTTTTTCTTGATCTGGTATGTGGTGAGGGTGCGCCGAGGGTCTGCAAAGATTGACGCGCCAACCCTAAGTGCAGACGAATTAAAGCGGTTTACGGCATTGGCAAATGATCAGGAGAAAAACCAATGATCTGGCTGATAATGGGCTTATTTGTATTGGTTGCTCTTTTGTATGTGGCGCAACCATTATATGCCAAAAAAGCGCCTGTCCTAGAGGCTGATAGCGAGGTTAAAGATTACCTTGGGCGTATTGCAGATATTGATATTCGGCTTGCAAATGCCGATAAGGCAGACGATGTTTCCGCGCTGGGATTGGCCAAGGTCGATTTGCAAAAACAGGTGCTGGCGAAAACCAAATCTGACAAAAACACAGGCCCGCAGGCTCTGTTAATCAACATTTTATTCATCGCATTCGCCTTTGCCGCTATTGGGCTATACACCACATTAGGACGACCAGAACTCACCAAGACGGCGGCATTGCAAAAGCCGGTTATGACACCGGCACAGTCAATTGGGCGCACAACGCAACCAGACAGCGAAAACACGATGTCTTTGGAAGAAGCCGTGGCCGAGTTAGAGCTAAAACTCGCACAAGACAACCAAAACCCCAAAGGTTGGATGCTTTATGCTCGCAGTTTAATGTCGCTACGCCGATTTGACGATGCCGTTAGAGCATATGAGAAAGTGCTTCTCCTGACCGATAATAACCCGAATGCGCTCGAAGAATATGAAAGCGCCAAAGCCTATATCGCTCAACAAAGAGGAGGGGATGTTTCTGCTGGTTCCACAGCGCCCGGCCCGAACGCCGCACAAATGCGTGATGCGGCTGCCATGACACCGGAAGCTCGCCAAGAAATGATCAAGTCTATGGTCGCGGGATTATCCGCAAAACTGGCCGATAATCCGCACGATCCAGATGGTTGGGTGCGTTTATTGCGCGCTCGAAAAGTTTTGGGCGAACAAACCGAAGCCAGTGCTGAAATTGCCCTCATGAAAGCGACTTACAAAGAGAATCCTGCGATGATCCAAAAAATATTATCAGATGCCGCATGGCTAGATATTGCGCCCGAACAATAGGGACAAATCTGCGGCTCTTTCTTTTTGCGGCCTTGATGCGCATTCTTCGTGAGTGAACATTTTACTTGCCAAATTTTTTGACATGCCTATATAGCGGGTCAGCTTTTTAGTGTGCGCCGCTAAGGATTGATGCGCACTCATTTTCGGAGATTTTATGGCTCGGGTTACTGTTGAAGATTGTATTGAAGTTTTACCAGATCGTTTTGATCTTGTTTTGATGGCTGCTCACCGCGCGCGAAGTATTTCTGCTGGCGCGGCTTTGACCGTTGAGCGCGATAATGACAAGACACCTGTTGTTGCTTTACGCGAATTGGCTGGAGAAACGCTCGGACTAGATGAACTTCGCGAGAGCCTCATCATTGGCTTGCAGCGGGTTATCATGGACGACGATATTCCTGACGAAGAAGATCAAGCACCTATTCTGGCGCTAGAGCATGGCCAGGAACAGCCAAAAGAAATGTCCGAATCAGATATGTTGCGGGCGTTGCAAAGTGACCGTGATAATGGCCCTGATAATCGTTTTTAGGTAGTTTACTTACTAACCTCGTTAATTTTTATTGCAGGGCAGGGTAGCTCTGGTTAGGTTCCGGTTTTAACAGCCTGGATAAAGGATTCGATATGTCTGCTTCTGACGCCGCAGTATTTGCAGCAATTGACCATGAATTAACGCGCCAACGTGATCAAATTGAACTGATTGCATCGGAAAATATCGTTTCCGAAGCGGTGTTACAGGCGCAAGGCTCCGTTCTCACCAATAAATACGCCGAGGGTTATTCTGGTCGCCGTTATTATGGTGGGTGTGAGCATGTAGATGTGGTCGAGGATTTAGCCATAGAGCGCGCAAGGCAGATGTTCGGATGTGGCTTTGTCAATGTGCAGCCCCATTCCGGCAGTCAAGCTAATCAAGCGGTGTTGCTCGCCCTGCTACAGCCGGGGGATACGATTATGGGTATGGATTTAGCGTCGGGCGGTCATTTGACACACGGCGCAAAACCTAACCTGTCCGGTAAATGGTTCAATGCCGTGACTTACGGTGTGCGTGAAGACAATTGCCTGATCGATTATGATGCGGTTGAGGCCATTGCCCTAGAGCATAAACCAAAAATGATTATCGCAGGCGGTTCCGCCTATGCCCGCGTCATTGATTTTGCGCGGTTTAGAGAAATAGCCGATAAAATTGGTGCCTATCTACATGTGGATATGGCGCACTTTGCCGGGCTTGTGGCAGGCGGTGTTCACCCCAATCCATTGCCCCACGCCCATATCGTGACAACCACCACCCACAAAACCCTGCGCGGCCCACGCGGCGGCATGGTGTTGACTAATGACGAGGCCATAGCCAAAAAAATCAACTCTGCCGTATTTCCGGGTTTGCAAGGTGGCCCTTTAATGCACGTTATTGCCGCCAAGGCTATTGCATTTGGTGAGGCTTTAACGCCCGAATTTAAAACCTATAGCAAAAACGTCGTGCGCAATTGCCAAGTCATGGCCGATACTCTGGTCAAAGCTGGTTACGCAGTCGTGAGCGGCGGCACAGATACCCATTTGGCGCTGATTGATCTGCGCCCTAAAGGCGTAAAGGGTAAATACGCCGAACATGCTCTGGAGCGTGCAAATATAACCTGTAACAAAAACGGTATTCCTTTTGATACAGAAAAGTTCACCATTACTTCCGGTATTCGTATCGGGTCTCCGGCGGGGACATCGCGCGGTTTTGGCGCGGCTGAATTTCAATTGATCGGTGAACTAATGGCCGAAGTTTTGGACGCGCTCGGAAGTAGCCGTAAGGGCGATGATGCCGTAGAAGCCTCCGTGCGTGAACGTGTGGCTAAGCTCACCAAGGCTTTCCCGATTTATCCGGATTTATAGGTGAATTATGCGTTGCCCGTTTTGTTCCAGTGATGATAGCCAGGTAAAAGATAGCCGCCATACCGAGGACAGCAATGCCATTCGTAGACGCCGGTTGTGCAATGGTTGTGGGGCGCGGTTCACCACTTTTGAGCGGGTGCAATTACGCGAGCTGACCGTGGTGAAAAAAAATGGCCGCAGGGCGCCCTTTGACCGCGATAAACTTTTGGCTTCGGTCACGATAGCCTTGCAAAAACGCCCGGTCAAAGATGAACAGATTGAGCGCATGATCAGCGCAATTGTCCGGCGGCTTGAAAGCATTGGCAATAACGAGGTTTCTAGCGAAATTATCGGCCAAATGGTCATGGATAGCCTGCCGCATTTGGATAGTGTTGGCTATGTGCGCTATGCGTCCGTCTACAAGAACTTCCACGAAGTTTCCGACTTTGAGAGCTTTATCGGCGACGAAAAACTGGCATCAGAAGCTGAGAAAAATGCGAAAGAAGAAAAATAATGCACGCAAATATTGATACGCGCGGACGACATTTGGCACGACTTTCTGCGGTGCAGGCGCTATACCAAATGGAAATTGCTGACCAAAAATCCAAATTTGTGGTACGGCAGTTTAATGAGCACTGGACAGAACAGGCTGTCAAAGACGGTGAAGGTATAGCCGACAGTGATTTTTTCGAGCTTATAGTGTTGGGAGTTGTCGCTGAACAAGAAGTCGTTGATGAGGCTATTGCGGGCAAGCTCGGCAAAAATTGGAAATTAAGCCGTCTGGACGTGACTTTACGAGCGATTATGCGTTGTGCCAGTTATGAACTGCTGCGCATGTTTGACGTACCAGCCATCGTCGTGGTTGATGAATATGTCGGGCTTGCCAAAGATTTTTATGCGGGCAAAGAACCTAATTTTGTCAATGCGGCGCTCGATAAATTAGCCCGTGAGCGCCGTCCGGGGGAGTTCGGTATACCGACCAGTTTGACTGATACCGAAAAAACTGATGGATGAATTTGGTTTTATTGCCAAATACCTAAGCGGACTTGCTGGGCGCGAGGCTCTCGACCTCAAAGACGATGCCGCCGTCTGGACGCCGCCAAAAGGCCAAGATGCGGTTATTAGCATGGATACCCAAATTGAAGCCGTGCATTTTCCAGACGGGAAGTTCGATGGGCAAACCGCAGAAAAACTCATACGGGTCAATGTTTCTGATCTCGTAGCCAAGGGGGCTGACCCCGTCGGTTATTTTTTGTCTTTGGCATTACCGGAACAAATAGGCGAGGACGATTTAGCTGATTTTTGCCAAGGCTTAGCCCGTGCGCAGACCACATATGGTCTTAAATTATGGGGTGGGGACACGACCCGAGGCGTTGGGAAAAATGTGCTGACGATTACTATGATCGGTACGGTGCCTGCAGGGAAAACCGTATTGCGTTCCGGAGCAAAACCGGGCGATTTAGTGTGCGTGACCGGAAGTGTTGGCGATAGCTACCTTGGATTAAAAACAGTATTAAATCAAATGGATATTCGAGATACTCAATCTGAATATTGGGTGCAGGCTTATCATTTACCCGATCCACCATTCGCGCTCAGAGCTGCCATTCGCAAATATGCGAGCGCTGCAGTGGATATTTCAGATGGTTTGTTCGCCGACGCCGGGCATTTAGCCGCTGTATCCGGGGTGAGCATGGATATTTTCCTGACCACAATTCCGCTGTCTACAGCGAGTACAAGATGGGTACTCGGCGCGGCGAACCACCAGAAAGCTAGGCTTGATTTGGCCACGGGCGGTGATGATTATCAGGTTTTGATGTGCGCGCCCGAGCGGAAAATATCCGGTCTCAAGCGGCAAGCCAATAAGGCCAGTATTGCCCTAACCATCATAGGCAAAGTTACGGACGGCGCGGGCGTCAGATGTATGGATAGCCAAGGCAACGAAATTCCGGTGGATACACCGGGCTATAAGCATTTTTAATTGACCGCTCCCAAGTAATAAAAAACCCGGCGCTTGATCTGTGATCAGGACACCGGGCTTATTTGCGGTCTTGGTGGGAGACGTTATCGTCCGCCGCCAGGGCCGCCACTTCCCCCCGGAATGTCCTGGTTTCCGCCGAGTTGGTCGACGGGTATACGGCCAATCGTGCCGAAAATTTGTTCTAATACGGATAGTTCACGACCACGTGTCGGGGTTTCGCGGTCTGAGAAATTGACATATTGTCCGTTTTCAATGCCGTATTCGGCTACTTTCTTCACTTGGCCGTCATCATTAAATGTAATGGCCGTAATTGTTCGTTCCGAAGTTATCGGACGGAGATAGGCCAAGCGTTCACGGACACTGGTTAGATAATACCATGTATTCTCGTCGAATGTGCTTTTGATAGATGGATTGCCAAGCCGCGCCAAAACGCTGGCTTTGGTATCTGATTCGGTATCAACTGCTTGCGGCTTATCTTTTGTCGGAATGTAACCGTGATTACGCAGTGTTGGGTTACAAGCAGAAAGTCCGAATATAAGGATAGCTAGGCTTGGTATTTTAAATATATTAGCGCGCATGCAAGCTTTCTCTTTCAATTTGTCAGCGTATCCATTACCTAATCAAAAACAACATGGCAAGTCTGTACATGTGAAAAGAGATGGATAAATGCTGAATATTTTGTCACGTATTACAGGCTCGAACCGAGCCGAAAAAAAGGATGCCAAGCGTATTTACGCGAAAACCATGGCACAGTCGCGTTTGCCAGAGTTTTACGGCGATAATTTGTGCGAAGATACGACCGATGGACGCATGGAAATCCTATGTCTCCATATCTCCACAATTATGTATGTGTTACGCGGCCATGGTGATACAGGCGCAAAATTAACACAAGCTATCTATGATGTTATGATCGACGATTTTGATGTGGCTTTACGTGAGGAGGGCTTGGCCGATACAGGCGTTTCGCGCCGCATTAAACCACTTGCCAAAATGTTTTTTGCGCGGGCAAAACAATATGCAAACGCATTTGACGGCGGAGATAATGACGATTCGTTGGAGGCAATAATCGCCAAACATGTGTGCAAAAACATAGAACACTCCAGTGATTTTACGCTTTACGGCAAAAATTTTCTTGAAAATGTGTCTAAACAAGACCTTGGCGACATTGCTAGTGGGAACCTGAGTTTTCCAAAATTCTCTAAATAATGTGTATCCAAGTGGATTTTTGCCTTATAAGCAGTTTTCAACAATAACGAGAATTCGGGGAATATATGCTGGACGGATTGATCATATCGGTAGATGCAATGGGCGGTGATGATGCACCGGATATTGTTATCCACGGCATCGAATATTTTTTGAAACACGCAGGTAAGGGGCGCCATGCCCGCTTTATCATTCACGGCGATGAAGCGCAGCTTGCCCCTCTACTGGCTAAAACCCCGCACACCCGCGAACGCAGCGAGATACGCCATACGGACAGTGTCATTGCTATGGATGCCAAGCCTGCGACAGCTATGCGGCGCGGCAAGGGTACCAGCATGTGGAATGCTATCGAATCGGTAAAGTTGGGCGATGCCAAGGTAGCGGTTTCCGCCGGAAACACCGGGGCGCTTATGGCTATGTCCAAATTGTTGCTCCGGATGAAAAGAGGGGTGCAGCGCCCGGCTATCGCGGCGCGGTGGCCCCACCAAGAGGGCTTTGGGGTCGTGCTGGATGTGGGGGCTAATCTGGAATGTGATGCCAACCAGCTCCGGGAATTCGCAGTACTCGGCGAAGCTTATTACCGGGCGTTATACAAAAAGAAAAAACCCAGTATTGGTTTACTCAATGTGGGAACCGAAAGCTTGAAAGGCAATGCCATTATTCAGGCCGCCCATGATAGTTTGTCTTGCTCGGAAATGGGGCTGAATTATATCGGGTTTGTTGAGGGGAATGATATTTCCATGGGGGATGTCGATGTCATCGTTACCGACGGGTTTACTGGCAATATTGCTCTGAAAACGGCGGAAGGTACGGCGCGGCTGGTGGGTAGCTTTCTTCGCGGTGCCATGAATGACAATATCTTTTCCAAGATAATTTCTATTTTTAGCATACCGACAATGAGCCGCCTTAAAAAACGCATGGATCCGCGCCTTGGTAATGGCGGGTTGTTTTTGGGATTAAATGGGATTGTCATCAAAAGCCACGGTGGTACGGATGCAATCGGCTATGCCAGTGCGCTCAATGTTGCCATCGAGATGGCGGACAGCAATTTTCTCGATGAGATTGAACGCACACTTGATGCGCTTCACGACGAAGATGACAGTGTGGAGATACATATACCATGACGGTAAAGTCGTACATTCGCGGCGTAGGGTCATATTTGCCGCCGCGTGTCCTCACCAATGCGCAATTGGCAGAAACTGTCGATACGTCCGACGAATGGATACGTGCGCGTACAGGTATTACCCAGCGTTATATCGCATCCGAAGGACAAAATACATCTGACCTAGGTGCGGCGGCAGCACAAGATGCCCTTGCCGCAGCAGGTATGGAAGCGTCTGAAATTGATTTAATCATTTGCGCCACGTCTACGCCAGACCTGACATTCCCTGCCACCGCAACGATTATCCAGGAAAAACTCGGTATCCACCACGGTGCGGCATTTGATGTCCAAGCGGTTTGCTCTGGTTTTATCTACGGGATAAGCGTAGCTGACGCCATGATCAAAGCCGGTACGGGCAAAAATGTATTGCTAATCGGTGCGGAAACATTCTCGCGGATACTAGACTGGAATGACCGCACGACGTGCGTGTTATTCGGAGACGGGGCAGGGGCTATGGTGTTGTCATCTACTCCCGACAAAAACCCAGAAGCAGGCGACGGTGTACTGGATACAGAAATTCGCTCTGATGGCCGTTACCGCGACCTTCTTTATGTGGACGGCGGACCATCATCGACCCAGACAGTTGGTAAATTACGCATGACTGGCAATAAAGTATTCAAACGCGCCGTCAAAGAGCTATCCAGCTCCATGGTCAGGTGCGCCGAAGAAGCGGGCATCGCTATTCCTGATATAGACTGGTTTGTGCCCCATCAAGCCAATCAGCGTATCTTGGAAGCGGTCGCAAAACGGCTCGATTTACGCCGGGGACAAGTGGTCTCCACCGTGGCTTATCATGCGAATACATCTGCTGCTTCTATCCCGCTGGCCATGGATACTGCGATTAAAGACGGGCGTATCAAGCGTGGTCACACGGTAATGCTCGAAGCCTTTGGTGGCGGATTTACTTGGGGTTCGGCGCTTCTGTCCTATTAATCGCCTAAACTTCACTTATTTTTCAATCTTTTAGCGCCCAAGTCGACATTTTGTATTGGCTTTTATCAATTTAATGAATACTGTTACTTGTCTTTAAAGGGGTTTAAGGTGAGCGAGTATACAGTAACCAGAGCAGATTTAATTGATGCGGTCTATAAAGAGATCGGACTATCGCGTACCGAATCTGCGGTCATTATCGAATCTATTTTGAGCCATATTACGGGCGCATTGATCAAAGGCGAGACTGTGAAATTGTCCGGTTTTGGAACTTTTGATGTCCGCCATAAGAAATCCCGCATGGGACGCAACCCGAAAACGGGTCGTGAAGTGCCAATCACCTCGCGCCGGGTGTTAGGCTTCAGGCCGTCCAGTATCCTAAAAAGGCGCGTTAACGCATCATTGACGAAGAATTAGTTTAATATACTGATTAAGGGTGATTCGTTTTCACGGGTCGAACAATGGGACAGGCAGTATATGCCTGCAGATAAATGACGCAGATAAAACCAAATGGGTCTAAATCAACACGGGCTTTTCGCACTATAAGCGAGGCGGCAGATGAACTTGACTTACAAGCGCATGTCTTGCGGTTCTGGGAAAGTAAATTCGCGGATATTCAACCTATGAAACGCCGGGGTGGGCGCCGTTTTTACCGACCGGAAGACATTGAGTTTATACGCGGGATAAAAGTTTTGTTGCACAGAGAAAAACACCCGATCAAAGATGTGCAAAAATTGATCCGTATTAAAGGTCCGCAAAGCGTTATGGAACTTGGACGTTCCGTGGAAAAAGCTTCCAAGCCCAGAAATATTAAAGACACTAATTTGGTGCCGAGGCGCATCAAGCCTGTTATAGATAAACCAGCCATAGACACGCCTGTTGCTAAAAGTGCCGCGCCCATTAGCGCACCTCCGCCGCAGGAAAACTATAGAAGAGACGACGACATAGTGCGCCGTCCGGGCGTTGTCGATCTGGAGCAGCATCGGCCTGCAAAACCACAAGAACAAGTTGAGGTACAGCCAGTCGCTGTTGAGGCTACGCCAGAAGCAATTCCAAGTATCAGCAGTGAAGATAAATCCAATCTTACAGATGCGCTTCAACGCTTGAAAAAATTAAAATCGCGCTGGCAAGATTTTACAGAGTAAAGAAGCGAAATTTACATAAATATTGGTTGTCCCGTGGTAGGCATCTGCTTATAAGGCAGGCCTGATAACGGACAATATTTGTCGGAGCGTAGCGCAGTCCGGTAGCGCACTCGCCTGGGGGGCGAGGGGTCGTAGGTTCAAATCCTATCGCTCCGACCATTGTTCTGGTTTAGAGAAAACAGTTCGAGAATTAACTTGGAACAAAATTGGGGAAATTAATGCCATCCCATTCGCCATTAAAGTCCAGCCGTGCGGTGAGCATTTGGCTTTTTATTATGATCATTATGGTGGTCTCCATAGTTTTGCTCGGCGGGGCGACGCGTTTGACCAATTCTGGGTTGTCTATAACAGAATGGAAACCGATTACCGGGGCTTTGCCGCCACTATCAGAAGCGGCCTGGATTTCGGAATTTAACAAATACAAACAGATACCCGAATTTTCCGCAGAACATCCTGATATGGATTTGGCCGGGTTTGAATTTATCTATTTTATGGAATGGAGCCACAGGCAACTTGGCAGGCTCATTGGTTTAGCGTATTTTTTGCCACTGGTTTGGTTTTTATGGCAAAGGAAATTACCCAGCGGTAAACGCGTGCGTTTTATCGCTATCTTACTGATGATCGGGCTTCAAGGTGCGATTGGCTGGTGGATGGTGGCAAGCGGTCTTGTCCACGACCGAGTCGATGTAAGCCAATATAGGTTGGCCGTGCATTTGGGCGTGGCCTTTATGATATTGGCATTACTGTATTGGACATGGCAGGATAATCGACAAAATTGGCCGGAAAAAAACTATGGCTCCAAATTACGAAAACTAACGCCCGTTCTGTTTTTTTTGGTGTTTTTGCAAATTTTAACAGGCGCATTGGTGGCGGGCACCCATGCGGGATTGACCTATAACACATGGCCGCTCATGGACGGCGGGCTAGTGCCGGGAGGTTATCTGGCGCAAAGCCCGGCGTGGATAAACATGTTCGAAAATGTTGCCAGCATCCAGTTTAACCATAGAATGCTTGGCTATGCCGTGTTCTTAATGGCTATATTGGTGTGGCGAAAAGCAGTTAGTCACAAGGAAATCGCCGTGCGCAAAGCTGTCAGCTGGTTGTTGCTGGCTATTCTGGCGCAAATCGTCCTCGGCATAGTTACATTGCTAACAGTTGTACCTCTACATTTGGCTTTAACGCATCAGGCTGGCGCTATAGCGGTGTTCTTGTTGGCAGCTTGGACAGTTAGAACCGCGCGGGTTAGAACTTATTGAGGTGTGCTTTTAGGCGGATTAGCGGCCTCCGACAATTTTCGCTCGGCGTAGGACAAACTGATAAAAACAATACGGCTTTCGTCCCGATCAACCAAAGCCAAGACCCCATCAGCATAAGCCCCACCACCGTAATTGGACTGGGTGGTTGCAATAAATTTAACATGTTCAAGACCGCGCACGCTAAGGCCATTGTTGATGTTGGCGCGGTATGATTCGAGAACAGGTAGCTTCTGGTTCGGTCTCATAGGGGGAGAATATGAGATAAATAAACTCGATATATCGCCTTTTTGAATGGCAAAATCTCTTGAGCCGAGGCTAATAGCGGGAAAACCAAATTTGCAAACATTTGGCTTTCGGGGGTTTGGCCGCGCCGATAAAATTTCTTGACTGAGGTGGTTATCTGATATGTTCAGACCAAGTGTCATATATTCGCCGTAACTTGTAAGAAAACTAATTTGACTTTCTGCTGGTTGTTTTTGAGCGCAAAATGCGCGGGCTTTGACTGTTTCTCCAGAATAAACCATCGGCGAGAAATTGCCGTCATTATCGGCCTCGATAAATGCTTCTATATTGTTATCTGTATTAATGGCAAGAAACACGCCGGGGGCGGCTTCTCTGGCCAAGCCGAATATGTCAATGTATTTGCCAGTTCCGATTGGCTTAGGGTCGCGGCCTTCTATGTCTGTGGAGTAGAGGTGACCATCATCGTCCAATAAAATAATCCGGCCAAGCCACGGCGCGACGCTATTGGGGACAAAGGTGAGCTTTGCTACCGATATATCCAAAACAACGGCATGAGTCGCTACTATGTCTATGATCGGGAGAGTTTTGGTTTCAACAGCGGCGCTGGGCTCGTCGGACTTGCCAGAGCAAGCGGGCAGGGCAAATGACAACATGGTCGCGGCGAGGAGGAGGGTTGTTTTTTTCATTTTGTCACCATAATTTATCTATGTGTATTTTGCTAGTGATTTTTGGTTTGTTGAAATCACAATAAGGCGGTAATATATTACCGCTAGTCTAACGTGTTGTTATATATAGGGAAATAAGAATAATGTAGAAATATGTTGACGAAGTGCTACGGCGCACATAAGAGGGCGCAATATTTAAAGGGTGACATGATTTGCCGCCCATTTCATTTGAGAAACTCCGAAAGAAAATTATGAAAACGACTAAATTTCTCAAGACAGCCGAGGTTGAAAAGCAGTGGATATTGCTGGACGCCGAGAACATCGTAACTGGCCGTCTTGCTTCTTATATTGCCCTCCATCTGCGCGGCAAACACCGTCCTGATTACTCTCCGCATATTGATTGCGGCGATAATGTCATTGTTATTAATGCTGAAAAAGTGGCGTTGACCGGTAAAAAAATGACCGACAAAGTCTATTACCGTCATACGGGTTATCCGGGCGGTTTGAAAGAAACAACAGCTGGTAAAATCCTCGGCGGGCGTTTCCCAGAGCGTGTTCTGCGCAAAGCAGTACAGCGCATGTTGCCAAAGGAAAGCCCCTTGGCACGTAAACAGCTTTCTAACCTGCATGTTTATGCTGGATCTGAGCATCCCCACGAAGCGCAAAAGCCGACTGTGATTGATTTTGCGGCAATGAACTCTAAAAACGTAAGGGTCAAATAACATGGCTACTGAGAAACAAACATTAGAAGACCTGAAAAGCGTCATGGACGGCGTAGCGACTGCTACACCGACCGAAGACGGCGGCGTTGTTGTTGAAGTTGTTCTCCCTGAACCAAAGATCGACGACCTTGGTCGTTCATATGCGACGGGTAAACGGAAAAACTCTATTGCGCGGGTTTGGATCAAACCGGGTAACGGCAAAATCGTTATCAATGGTCGTGACCAGGAAGTGTATTTCGCACGTCCGGTTCTGCGTCTCATCATTCGCCAGCCTTTCGAAGCTGCTGAACGTGTAGACAGCTATGACGTTATGGCCACCGTTAAAGGCGGCGGTCTGTCCGGCCAAGCTGGTGCGGTTCGCCACGGTATCTCCAAAGCGTTGACATATTATGAGCCATCCTTGCGGGCAGCTTTGAAAGCCGGCGGCTTTATGACACGCGATAGTCGCGTTGTTGAACGTAAGAAATACGGTCGCAAAAAAGCCCGTAAGAGCTTCCAGTTCTCGAAACGCTAGGTGTTATTTCGTTAAACAAAAAAACACTTTCACAGTTTATGAATTGGGCGCTCATTCGAGCGCCCTTTTTATTGGCTAAATAGCCAAAAGAATAAAGGTGAGGATTATGGAAAAAATGAAAACCGCAGTATTGGGCGCTTCTGGCTATACAGGCGCAGAAGCCGTGCGCCTGATTATGGGGCATTCGAATTTGGACTTGGTGGCGCTGACCGCCCACCGCCATGCGGGCAAAGCCTACGCAGATGTTTACCCGCATTTGGCGCATCAAGGCTTGCCGGATTTACAATACTGGCAGGATGTCAAATGGGACAAAATAGATGCTGTTTTCGCTTGTTTGCCCCATGGTGCCAGCGAAGATACGATTGCTGAAATTTCCCATAAAGACAATAAAATCATAGATTTATCTGCGGATTTTCGCTTGAAAGATGCGCAGGTCTACGAACAAACCTATGGCCGCAAACATACATCGCCGGACTTGTTGGCAAATGCGGTTTACGGCCTAACCGAATATGCCAGAGATGATTTGAAAGACGCAAATTTGGTCGCCTGTCCAGGCTGTTATCCTACCGCTAGCCTGTTGGCTATATTGCCCGGCCTAGATCTGTTCGACACGAGCAATATCATCATAGATGCCAAATCCGGGGTTAGCGGTGCCGGGCGCAAAGAAAGTACGGCGCTGATATACCCCGAAACCGCAGAGGGCGCACATGCATATGCAATCGGAAGCCACCGCCACGGGCCAGAGATAGACGAGAAACTCAGCGCGGCTACGGGCCAGAATATTACGGTCAGTTTCACCCCGCATCTTACCC
>JAKIUV010000135.1 GCA_021647375.1 Robiginitomaculum sp. | reverse complement strand
AAATACTTCGTGATAGCCGCAGTCAAAGTGGTCTTACCATGGTCAACATGACCAATCGTACCAATATTCGCATGGGGCTTATTACGCTCAAACTTCTCTTTAGACATTATACTCTCCTTCTACTTTCTACCTTGACTCTTGCCTTTTAGGCCTGCCCTGCCTCAAATAGAGGCTCTTAAATTTATCTTCATATAGTGCCTTAATATTAGCTATCAAGACTAGCACCTTATTCAACACGCTCGATTTGGAGCGGGTAGCGGGAATCGAACCCGCGTAGTCAGCTTGGAAGGCTGCTGTATTACCACTATACTATACCCGCTTATTTAAAATCAGTGGGATGGTGGAGAGGATTGGATTTGAACCAATGTACACTTGCGTGATCAGATTTACAGTCTGACGCCTTTAACCACTCGGCCACCTCTCCTTAAACCCTACCAACGCACTGAATTGGTTAAATACCCAGTGCGAAATTACGTGCAGAAAACTTATCTCCTTAAATCGTTCTTTATTTTGTTTTTCCAACAAAAAACACTCTGAAAATGGCTCGGCCATGCTATAGCCAACCACACAGAGTTGAAATTCACCAAAATGTAGGCGGGATATATAGAGATGCCGAAGCAAACACGCAACAAGAATCTGCGGTTTAAAACACATTTATTTCACCTTTTTTGCTGATTTTCTGTGTTTTCTGAGCAGGCGCGAGGGTGAAGGAAGTGTTTATTCACTTTCAAGGCCTTGCAACGCACTCAGGGAACACATAAAACCAGCCCAGAGGGTTGGCCTAAGCCGCCCCTAGCGCTGCGGGAACGGGGGGCTTGAATTAGCAAACTAGTCCTTCACCCCGTCTCCTTGCTCTAGGAACGGCTTAGGCCAACAAAAATGGTGAAATAAATGAGTTTTAAGCCGAAGAAAAAAACACGAAAAAGCAACAAAAACACAGACCGTGATGGACAAGGCACAAACTCGTCCAAAAGCGCAGGCTGGAATCCAGCTGATTCGCAAGAAAACGCCGCCAAACCCGGTTCTAAGCGACCACTAGGCCGCTCCTTGGGTAAATCACGGGGCATAAAAACACATGCGGGCAGCGGGAACCGGGGCAGTTTTGGGGCGCAGAGTGTCAAAGAAAACTGGATTTGGGGGCATCATGCCGTCAAAGCCGCGCTTGAAAACCCGCGACGCACCCATCACAAGCTTTATATCACGCCAAAAACGATAGAGCGACTTGGAAGCACGTTAAAAACCTACAAAGGCGAAATTCTAAAAGTACATCCCAGCGAAATCGACCGTATTTTACCAGACGGTGCCGTACATCAGGGCGCCGCCCTCAAAAGCGCTCCCTTGGCTGGCTATGATTTGGATGTTATCGCTAACCCGGCAAAAGGCCTCATCATCGTGCTCGACCAAATCACCGACCCGCACAATGTTGGCGCGCTATTCAGGCTCGCCGCAGCCTTCGGCGCCAAAGCCGTCGTCATGCAGTCGCGAAACGCCCCGCCCCTTGCCGGAGCGGTGACCAAAGTCGCGGTCGGCACCGTCGAGACCGTCCCCCATGTCCTCGTCACCAATATCGCCAACACCTTGCTAGCGCTACAAAAGACGGGTTGGCGAGTCACGGGGTTGGCAGGCGAAGCCAAAGTCACCCTCGAACAAGCTTTCCAGCGCGCCGAAGCCGAGGTTATTGTCATGGGCGCAGAAGGCCCTGGTCTGAGAAAACGCGTCCGGGATTGCTGTGATCAACTCGCTAAAATACCTATGCCCGGAAGCGAAAAAAGCGGCGCCGAGAGTTTGAATGTCTCAACCGCAGCAGGGATCGCACTTTATGAAGCGGTGCGGAATATGGATAGGGATATAGTGTAAGCCATGCTTTAACGATTATGCCTATTTGCGCCGATACATATCTTTCGGCCACCGACGATGCACCCAGAACCAATCTGTGGGGTGTTCGCGGATTTGGGCTTCTATGAATTTTGTGATTTTTATGACTGTGGTGCGGATGTCGGCGGTTCTCTTGCCTGTGTTGGCGGGCTTGATTTCTTCGTGGATAGTCACGCGGAAATTTGTGCCGCTTGTACGCACTATTGACATGGGGATGATGGGTGCGCCGGTTTGCATGGCGAGGCGGGTGGGGCCGGGGGCGGTCATTGCGCCGTGGCCAAAGAACGGGATTTCTATGCCTTCGTTAAATTTTTGATCGTTGAGCAGCGCGACGCTGTCACCAGAGCGCAGGGCGCGGATCAGCTCTTTGGCACCCTTGGGGCCAGACTTGGCGACCATCAATTCGATACCATATGCTTTTCTTTGAGCGCGAATGCGTTTGTCAAAATAGGGGTTGTTGGTTGGGCGGTAAGTGACCCGCACCGGTAATTTTGCCTGGGAGAACACGGCGGCCATCAGCTCCCAATTGGCGAAATGACCGGAGATTAGAACAGCGCCTTTTTTCTCCCGCTTCAGTTTCTCCAATATCTCCAGCCCCACGACCTCCACATTGGAATTTTTATCAAACACTTTGATGCGCCCCAGCAAAGGAAATTCGCCGAATGTCCGCCCCATCCGGTTCCAGCTTTCCGCTAGCCACGCTTCTATTTGATCATTGTCTGCGTCCGGAAAAGCCAGTTTCATATTGGTTTTGGCGATATGGTGTTTAGAAGTTTTAGGGCCGATAAATCCGATCAACCGCCCAGAGAATGCCGAGACTTGCGCTAGTGAAAAGGGTAGCATCAAAAGCCTGACAAAATCATAGGCCAACACTTCCAGCCGCCACACCAAATGTTTAAAGAACTTTCCCATCATGTCTTCACCGCCGCGATAATTGGATGCAAGATACGCCGCAGGGTTAACTCGTCTTCGAACTGTACGGCAACGGGCCAGACGGCCACGTGTTTTTGAAAACCCTTGGGGATGCGGACATAGTCTTTTTCCGTGGTGATTAAAGTCGCCTCGTCCTCGCGGGCGAGATCAATCAGATTCTTCATATCCGTGTCTTTATAGGCATAGTGATTGGGATAGGGTTGGCTCTCGACTAATTCCGCATTTGTTTCTTTCATGGCGCGTATCAGTGCATCAAAGAATTTATTTGGCCTGCCAATACCTGCGAAAGCGTATAATTTCCCCTTAGGAAGCTGGCCATAAGGTGCGAGATGTGCAGCGACTACTGGCAGGGGTTTAAGCTGTTCCAGAAGATATTCATCAACCTCAAAGTCAGGTGTCGGTTTCATCAGAATGACCGCATCGGAGCGGGATAGGGCGGCACTAACAGGCTCTCGCAAAGGACCTGCCGGGAATACCCGCTCATTGCCAAACCCGATTTCCGCGTCGACCACCAATAAAGACAAAGTCTTTTTTACCAGCGGGTTTTGGTGGCCGTCGTCCATGATAATGACCTCGGCACCCATATTGCTAAAGCCCGTCAAAACCCCGACCGCCGCCCGCGCTCCGTCGTCCCGTCCCGCAGATACCCAGACCGGGCCTTTGCGCGCCACTAATAAAGGCCCGTCGCCTACGTCTTGGAATGTGGGTTTGGATTTCACAAGCACCGGCCCCTTTTCCCGCCCCCCCGAACCC
>JAKIUV010000049.1 GCA_021647375.1 Robiginitomaculum sp. | reverse complement strand
ATTTAAAGCGCGCCGTACAGGCATTTCTTGTAGGTGAAGACCTATACGGCGTATCACTGGCGCAACTTGAGGAAAGGTTGGAAATTCTATCGGCAGAAAAGATACGGATTGAGCGCGAAATAAAGAAAAAAGCCAAAGAATTGGCTGGCGCGGAAAGTTTTTTTAAAAAAAGTTAAGATTTGGCGCGGGCTTTGCACACCACTTTGCAAACAGACTATTTTGATACACTCTATTTTGATATACTGGCTATTAGGCTGGGACGGAGCATAAGATGAACGACAGTACGGGACGCACACAGTTTGGGGGCAAAAAGGTGAATACATTGGTAGATACATTGGGGCCACAAGCCGAAGCACGGCTAAAAGAATTTACGGCCTCGGAATTGTTTGCAAAAACATTCCGCGAAGGTATGGATATGGTCGAGGAAACCGCAGCCTATCTGGACGGGCCGGGTCGCCAGGACAGCAAAAAACTGGGCCGCAATGACGCGCTGATTTATGCGTCCCAAAGCATGCGCCTGACCACGCGCCTGATGCAAGTGGCGTCTTGGCTCTTGGTACAGCGGGCGCTCAAAGAAGGCGAAATGACCGGAAGCGAAGCTAGAGCCGAAAAATACAGACTAGTGCCGGAACGGGAAGCTGATGTGCAAGATGTCACGCCCTTAGCGCAATATGCTGCGAGTTTGCCCGCATTGTTGATAGACTTACTCGCCCGTTCAGAAAAACTCTATGAACGCATAGTCCGCCTAGACCGCTCGCTCTACGGCTCCATAAACGCCCAACACGGCAATACAGTCGCAGACCAACTCAACCGCCTAGAGGCCGCCTTCGCCAAATTCCCGGAATAATCTACCAGATTAGTTAAACATATCCACCTGGTCGCCCGAGTTGGGATTGGCCTTGGGAGGCTTGTGTTCGGCGTCTGTTGGTGTGGCTGCGGATAAAGGGATGTGAGCAATAAGTTGGAATTCATAATTATAGTTGACTTAATTAGAGAAAATTTTATTCCACCCATTTTTAGTTTTTTCTGGACGTTCTATTACTGCTACAAAAGAAGATATTTCAGCCATTAAAGCGTCTATTTGTTCTGGTAATAATAATGCTGTAATTGAGTGGGTGAATTGCGCAATATCCACGAAATTAAAAACTTTTCCGTTATATGTTAGCGTTGAATTAGAAACTCCTTTCAAGCTGGTAATATCGGTCGGTAGGCGACAGATAAATTGAATGGGTAGTTCTAAAAAACCTTGTTTATCTAATGCGTCTATACAATCATCTAAGCGCTTAAAATCTATTTTTTTAACAGTTATTTCAAACAAATTTAAGGGCTTGCCTTCATACTCAATCCATATGTCGGCTGGTTTTTTTGACGTGGTATTTGTGCCGAATACGCTTTCCTCACCTCCAATGAGGTCAAAACAAGATGGTTCATATAATTTAGAAAGCAACCTTGAAATAACATATTGCGGAATAGTCCCACTCTCTGGGTATTCTAATATAAATTGAGCGCACTTACTCGCAAATTCTTGGTTCGCAATTCCATTAACAGGAGGTACCACGATTTTAATACTCTTAATTTCGTCTGAAAATTTCACAAGTTGGTGAAAAAAGAAATCAATAATATATTCGCTATCTACCTCATTTGCATTTTCTAAGTGTTGTAAAAAATCGACCGCAGCATTTGCCGCAGAGGCAGGCCTTTTACCTCGCGCCCATTCTGCATCCAAAACATTTGTGTTCTTTGCAACATTTAAAGGGTCTGATTTTCCGCAAGGAATACGGTTTTGAAATGCATAGAAAATCCCTTGCTCAAAAATGGAGCGAGGATTGCAGCCATAAAAATTAGTCAATGGATTATATGAAGGATCAAGGTGTTGTCCGGTCAAGGCAGTAGCAACAACACCTCTAAATCCCATTGCTTTAACCCGAATCAAGTCCTTTAGAATTCTTTGAACTTCGTCATGGCTTGCCAGTTTGCGAAAATGACTATCTGATAATTGTGAAGCACGGTCTAATTTGGCGGTAATAAAGTCTCTGGCTTTTTTATTGCGTATATCAACACTCATTTGTCACCCAATCCGAAGTACGATTTGATTATGCGACGAATGTGAGCATTTTTGGCTATTCTAAAAAAATGCAATAAGTTCTTTAATTCTAATATGTCTATTCGGCGCTCAAGTGTTTCTATTTTAGAAATGTCAGATTGCGAGACGCCCAAAGCTTTCGCGACTTCCGCCTGTGACAAGCCGAGCCTCTTTCGCTCGGAGCGTAGTTCCGAAACAATTTTGCAATATTGCTCATTATGAATCGTTTTTTGTCTTTTCATTTATGTGTCTATCAACTAGAAAGCAAATAATTCTAAATTCGAATATTTTGGAGGCGCTAATAATGAAGGCTTTATCTCTCTTTGCGGGCGCGGGCGGCATGGATGTAGGCGCGGTAAACGCAGGATTTGAAGTGGTCGCCGCTTCAGAGTTAGATGCATATGCATGTATGACATATAAAAAAAATCATCCCGAATCATTTCTAATTGAAGGTGATATTGATGCGAATATGCACAATATTGAAAGATATAAAGGTGTAGACATAGTATTTGGTGGCCCTCCTTGCCAAGGCTTTTCAGTAGCAGGGAAAATGGATCCAAGTGACCCAAGGTCAAAATTAGTATTCTCCTTTTGTGAAGTCGTTGAAAAACTCCAGCCAAAAGCATTCGTCATGGAGAATGTAAAGTCCTTGGGTGCTTTAACTAAGTTTAAAAAAATTCGTTTGGCCATTGTTCAAAGACTGTATGAGGCTGGGTATGACACAAAAATTCATATCCTTAATGCCCGTGATTTCGGTGTCCCGCAATCACGAGAGCGCGTATTTTTTATTGGTGTAAAACGTGGCTATACCCCAATTACGGAAAACAACCTAAGCACCTTTAAGGAAAAAGCCATTAGTTTGCGAGAAGCCATAACCCATTTAGGGAGGGCGGGCACAAGACATAATCCAACCATTACAAAAGCGAAAATTACACTTGCGAAGAATCCGATTCTTAGAAAGTCACCATATGCTGGCATGTTGTTTAATGGTCAAGGTCGCCCATTAAACCCTGATGCGTGGTCAAGCACCCTGCCTGCAAGTATGGGAGGAAATAGAACACCTATCGTTGATGAAGACCATCTGTATGACGAGAAACCAAGTTGGGTTGAAAAACATCACGAACAATTAATGAGAGGAAATAGCGAAAGTGAATATAAGGAGGCACCCGCACGTTTAAGGCGTCTCACTATTCATGAAGCAGCTATTTTACAGACATTCCCAAAAGATTACATTTTTGAAGGGCCGCAGTCGAAAGTTTTTAGCCAAATTGGAAATGCAGTACCATGCAAATTAGCCGAGATGGTGTTTAAGGCTGTAAAAAATTCCCTAGAAAATAATGAGGCAAGCACTTTTTGCTCTCCTCAATATGAATTTTCTAATTTGCACGAGGTTGCGTGAAAATATTCCTAGCTAAACGCCCTATACCGACAAAGGCACAAATAAAGTCTTGCACCGCCAATAAAAAACCCGCCAGCGAGGCGGGTTTTTTGTGTGGATAAAGTTTAGCTTATGCAAAACCTTTAAACTTGTCTTTGAAGCGGGATACGCGGCCTGCGCGGTCTAGGAGCTGTTGTCCGCCGCCTGTCCACACCGGGTGATTGGACGAGTCGATGTCCAAAACTAGGGTGTCGCCTTCTTTGCCGTAAGTGGAGCGGGTCATGTATTCTGTGCCGTCGGTCATAACCACTTTGATCATGTGGTAGTCCGGGTGTAGATCTTTTTTCATTGTCTTTTCCTTGTTAATCACGGGTTCAAGCGTTTGTGGTCTCCCGCGAGAGCGGGCTTATAACTAGCGGTTTTAAGGAAATCAAGGCTTATTCGAAATTCAAGCAGCTGTTACTGGTAGCTTCACTTTGGTCTTTATGGGTTTAGATACTGCGGCAATTGTGTGCTTATGGCTGTGTAATTGCGCGTGTTCAATGAACACCGACGGTGCGCCCGACTTGAAGTGGGCGTGGTCTTTTTGTAGGGCGTCCACAATAAAATCAAATGCAGCGCGAACTCTGGCGCTCTTTTTGAGGTCCTCATGGGCAACAACCCACAGGTCTTCTTCGCGGTTTAAATCTGGCAAAACGCGAATCAGCCCCATTTCTGTCGCATCGGCTGCATGACCAACCATGCCGATACCGTAGCCAGCAAGCACGGCATTAAAATGCGCCATGAGGTTATTTGTGCGAAACACGGTGCGCGGCATGGGTACTATGTGGCCGCTATCATCTAAGGGCCAAAATGTTTGTGTGCCAATATTGAGCCGCACACCATTATGGTCGAGCAAATCTTCCGGTTTTGTGGGCGTGCCCTTCTCGTCCAGATAAGCTTTTGAAGCATAAAGCCCAAAGCCAAAGCTTGTAACCCGGCGTCCAATAAGGCTGTTTTGAGTGCCCGGCCCCATCCAGCGCAGGGCAATATCGGCTTCGCGTTGGGCTAAATTAGCGGCGCGGAAGTCAATATTGACGTCGACGACGATATCGGGATTGTCCTTGCGGAATTTTTGCATAATCGCCGGTAGCCAAAAATCACCAATACCCTCGGAGGCCGTAATCATCACCGGGCCGACCAAAGAATGCTCAAGTGTTGCCGATGAGCGGGTAATGGCATCGGCCTCGGCTTCCATGCGCCGGACATGGTCAAGCACCAAATAACCAAATTCGGTCGGAGCCAGCCGTCCGTCTTCTTTGGTTAATAGGGGTGCGCCAAACCGAGCCTCTAGGGCCTTCATGCGCCGCCCCACGGTGGGTTGACTAATATTAAGCTGCTCGCCAGCCGCCGTTAAGCTACCAGTTTCAGCAACAGCGAGGAAAATTGGATAATCGGACCAGTTATTCATACAATTATGTATAACGTGCCTGCGAATTAAGTCAATTGTATTCTTATTTGAATTATATAAATGTAAGCATGTTCACCAACATAGGAGTTTATCATGAACGCTTCCCCCCAAAAATCCGTCCTAAACACCATTTTACTGGCAGCAATTGCCACGACCCTAACGGCCTCTGTCATCATTGGTGTGTCCGGCACAGCGTCGGCTGGCGAAGCCGCAAGTGCTGACGCCGCGCCGCGCTTTGTTGTAGAGCAGTCCCGCAAGCGCGTCGTCAATAACGGCGTCATTGCTTATATGAAAGGTGATTATTCCAAAGCTGCCGCCTTTAACCGCGATGCCTTGCACCAAGGCTTAAAAACCACTCATATGGCTGTGGTTTATAGCAATCAATGTGCGGCGCTTGGCGCGCAAGGTCTTTACGGCGCGGCGCTGGACGCTTGCGATAAAGCTTTGAAGTTGACCCCAGCAAATTGGCAAGCCTTTTCAAACCGCGCCGCCGTCAACTGGCTCAGCGGCGATAAATTGCAAGCCAAGCAAGACATAATTTCCGCAAAAGCCCTCGATAGCGCCGCCCCGGAAATCACCTATAACATGAATGTATTTGGGTAGTCCGCAGGTAATGCGCGTCTGTGGACAATTAGGGCACGTCCACAGGTAGGGCACGTCCACAGGCTCTAGATCCCAATAAATATTAGGTACCTCATTCTAACATTGCTTGCGCCGGGCTTCATTTTATAGCATACGCAACAAATTGAATAACTACTGTTACTTATATTGTTACTTATGTCTTGGGAGAACCTCTATGAAAGTCCTTGTACCTGTTAAGCGCGTGCTTGATTTTAATGTCAAAGTTCGGGTTAAATCCGACGAAAGCGGCGTCGATTTAGCCAATGTTAAAATGTCCATGAACCCGTTCGACGAAATTTCTGTCGAGCAAGCCGTGCGTATGAGGGAGTCCGGCACGGCCACGGAAACCATTGCGGTGTCTATCGGCCCGGATAAAGCCGCCGAGACCATCCGCACATCCCTCGCTATGGGTATTGATCGGGGGATCCATGTCAAAACCGATGCCGAAGTTGAACCTTTGGCCGTGGCAAAAATCCTCAAAGCCATCGTAGAAGAAGAAAAACCAGATTTGGTTATTCTCGGCAAGCAGGCTATTGATGATGACAGCAACCAAACCGGACAAATGCTGGCAGCGCTAATGGGTTGGCCGCAAGCCACCTTTGCCAATTCAATTGAAAAAGACGGGGACAGCTTGACGGTTGGACGCGAAGTTGACGGCGGTATCCAAACCATCAAAGTAACCCTGCCCGCCGTGGTCACGGTTGATCTACGCCTGAACGAGCCGCGTTATGCGAGCCTGCCCAATATTATGAAAGCCAAGCGTAAGCCGATTGACGCGAAAACCCCGGACGATTACGGTGTCGATCTTACACCGCGCTTAACCACGGTAAAAGTCGCCGAGCCTGCGGGCCGCACTGCTGGTGTGAAAGTTGCAGACGCCGCCGAGCTGGTTGCCAAACTTAAAGAAGAAGGAGTGATTTAATGGCCATTCTTGTTATTGCAGAACACGACAATGAAAACCTCAAAGACGCTACCCACAAGACGGTTACTGCCGCGCTTGCTCTTGCCAAAGATAAGGGATGCGATGTGGACATCCTCGTAGCAGGTAAAGGCGTCAAAGACGTATCTGCCGCCGCCGCCAAAATCTCTGGTGTGCGCAAAGTCCTCGCTTGTGACCATATCTCCCTAAAACGCCAATTGGCCGAAGCCATGCAAGAGGTCGTCGTGCCGCTCATGGACGGATATGATGCCGTGTTGGCACCCGATACCACCACGGGCAAAAACTTCATGCCGCGTATTGCTGCTATGCTCGATGTTATGCAAATTAGTTCGATTAGCGGCGTAGAGAGTGCAGACACATTCGTTCGCCCAATCTATGCAGGCAATGCACTGGCAACGGTTAAATCGTCCGACACAAAAAAGGTAATCACTGTGCGCCCCACTGCTTTTGCTCCTGCGGCTGAAGGTGGTTCCGCACCTGTGGAAACCATTGCAGACCCGGCTTCGCCAAGTACATCGGAATTTATTTCAGAAGAATTGTCCAAATCAGACCGTCCTGAACTCACCGCCGCCAAAATCGTTATCTCTGGTGGACGTGGTATGGGCAGCGGCGAAAACTTCGCTATTATCGAAAAGGTCGCCGACCAACTCGGTGCCGCCGTTGGTGCATCGCGCGCCGCCGTTGATGCGGGCTATGTGCCCAATGATTCCCAGGTCGGCCAAACCGGAAAAGTGGTGGCGCCAGAGCTGTATATCGCCGTCGGTATCTCTGGTGCTATCCAGCATCTCGCCGGTATGAAAGACAGCAAGGTCATCGTCGCTATCAACAAAGACGAAGACGCCCCGATTTTCCAAATAGCTGATTATGGCTGGGTCGCGGATTTGTTTAATGCCGTACCAGAACTGGAAGCTGAATTGACTAAAGCCGGGTATTAAACCCAAAGGGGTATGTAGGGTGGATTAGCGTTTCTTGCGCGTAATCCACCTTGAGGTGCGTGCCAATGGTGGATTACGCTAACGCTAATCCACCCTACAACACCCGCCCTCAATACCCGCTCGGGGAAAAATGCATGAAGTCTTTTTGGCGGCCTTTTATTTCGCCGCCCCATTTATAGCCGATGTTTTTAAGGGTGCGGACTGTGGGTTTGTTTTTATGTAGGCCGCCCGGCTTATTTGGTTGCCAATGTCCGCCTTTGCGCAAACGGCAACCCGCGTTAAACTGGATGCAATTGCCGTATAGCCCGTTTATGTCTGCGTTAATATCCAGAGCAATACCGAAGGAATGGTTTGAATACTCTGTACGATTACCTTGATCATCGAGCGTGCCGCGCGTCAGGCCAACCCTGTAGCCAGTGACGCTGTTAATGGTTTCACCGCGCGCCAATAGAGAATTAAGTGCTTTTCTTGTGGGTTCAGCCAGCACGGCGCACATCTGAAATGCTACGCCATTTCGAAGTGTGATTTTTGTCTGGTCTTCACGGCAAACCGAACACCCCGTATGGGTGTCCCGTTCTTGGGGCGTTAATGCGCTGTAGGGTTTTTCTACAAAACGGCGCCCCACAGCCGACTTGCTGTAGACATTCCAAGCATAGGTATAAAATGTACAGTTTTTGTCCTGAGCGAAAGCATTTGCGCCTGTAATAAATGCCCATAAGCTCAGACCGACAAAGCCTGACGACCAAAAACCCAATTTATTTTTTCGGTGTTGCTTTGCGGGTCGAAGGTTTTTTAGCGGCAGGTTTTTTCGCCGCTGGTTTTTTCTTTGCTGCCGTTCTCTTTGTAGCTGTTTTCTTTGGCGCGGTTTTTTTGGCCGCTGGTTTTGGCTTAGCTTTGGCCCTAGTTTTTGGTTGAGGGGGTGTCACGTCATCGTAATCCGGATAATCGTCACCGTCGTCTTTGGCTCGTTCGGCTATTTTTGTTTTTGTTTTCTCAATAGCCGATTTGGTGGCTTCGCTGGCAGATTTTGCGGCCTTAGTAGCGGCCTCGCGGGTGGTCTCGAATACATCGATATCAGCAGTATCGGACTTGCCACCGTCCGGCGATAAATTATCATTGATGTTAAATATGGCGATCATCAATTCGCTGATCAAACGCAACAATACGAACATGAACAGGATTTGGAAAAAAGCTGCAAAAAATAAAACAAACCCGCTACCCGCTGCGCCGTTCAATAAATTACTAAAGGCCGCCCAAAGCGTACCTAAAAACTTAAAGCCAATAACAACAAGGCCAAGGAAGAAAAACGCGGCAACCAGCCTGTCTTTCATCAACTTTTGGAAAGAAAAAAACTGTTTAAATAAATCGAGCATGGTGGTCTCCTGTTGTATAGGTTAAACCCAACATAAGCACGCAGGGCAAAAGCGCAAGATGCTTTGGAATATAGATTTAATACCTACTGAACATCCGGTTTTGTCTCCGCCATTGTTGCGGACGCAATATCCACCATTTGCTCTGGTTCGGGTGTAAGCGCCAACTCTGCCCCAGCTTTCTCGGCAATGATTTCCGCCATGCGTTTTTTAAAGGCTGGACGGTCGGCTTTTAATAGTGGTTTACCGGACAATGTTGATAGCGTCATCGGGTTAATTTTACGGCCATTTTTATGCACTTCATAATGCAGATGCGGCCCGGTTGAGCGCCCGGTTGTGCCTACATAGCCAATGGTTTGGCCTTGCACGACCCGGCGGCCTTTCTTGATGCCGCGCGCAAAACTTTTCATGTGGGCATAGGCAGTGACATAACCGTCTGAATGGCGAATGCTAACATAATTACCGAATGTGCTAAATCTGTTGGCACGGGTAATCGTGCCCGTACCCGCCGCCATAATCGGCGTGCCGCGCGGCGCGGCAAAATCAACGCCGGTATGGTTTTTGCGGTAGCCCAATATAGGGTGTTTGCGCCGCCCAAAGCGTGAGGATAGCCGGGCGCCATTGACCGGGGTACGCATGAGCATGCGTTTCGCGCCCTTACCATTTTCGTCGTAATACCCCTCGCGGCCTTTGGCGTTTTCAAACAGGTAAAACTCCGATTGTTTTCCGCGCGGCGAGAAGCTGGTATAGACCAAATCGCCAGCCTTGATAGTTTTGCCTTGATGGTCACGGAACACTTCGAACATCATTTCAAATTTGTCGCCAGGCTGAATATCGCGCTGGAAGTCAACCGAGTGGGCATAAATGTGGGAGAACTGAACAATGACCTTATCTGGAGCGCCCAAAGCTTGCGCATCCAGATACAGGCTGTTTTTTATAGCCGCATCTACCCGCACCAAGGTTTTGGTGAACTCGGCAGCAATTTTCTTGCTGGAAAAACCGCCGTCCAAAGCACGATTGACGAATATGGTATTCGCCGAATTGGGTTTGAGAGAGATACCGCTAAAATTTGTGCCATCGCCGGCAAAATATAAATTTATTTTTTGACCAGCGCGCAAATCGCGTGGATTATGCACCTTAGAAAAAGCCTGAGTGACCCCATAGGCGGTATTGGGGTCGACGCCGTTTTTTTGCAGCAAAGGCCCCAGAGATTGTCCGGGTTTAAGGATGAGGCTTTTGGTTGTGCCGCCTATCAATTCTTGCTCGCTTAAGGATCTGAAATCATACAGATCGGCTGACGATAAAGTCGGTATTGCAGGGATGGTCTCTACTGCCGCGACTTGTTGCGCGGCTTGGTCATTGCTGGCAAATGAGCTTAGTGCCAAGGCACCGCCTAAAACCACGACCGTGCCAATCAGCATGGCTTTGGCGCTTTTGGCTGCCTTGCCACGTGTATCTTCAATCAATATTTTCGCGTCATTGCGCAAAGCCAATTGAAGCCATTTTAATTTATCTCTTACAAAACCCATGTGTTTGTTTCCAAAACCCTTAAATTTTCCAAACCCTTTGAGGCACAATTGGCCCAATTTATATCGCCCGTGCTGGTATTGCCATAATTATGGCTTATGATTGGTTAACAACCGTAAGAAAGGCTACAGAAGTTTTGCAAGACATGTGTATAGAGAAAAAGATATGAGTGCGCAAATAAAGAAATCAGACACAGCCAAAATGTCATATTCTGGAAAGGTGTCCAAAGCCGCAGCAGGAAAGGGCGCAAAAAGCCAGAAATCCATGGGACGGAAGGTGGTGTACGCTCTATTCTGGTTGATATTGGTATTTGCGGTTTTAGCGGGCATTGCCCTTGCCTATATCTGGCACAACCGTAAGAGTTTGGTTGAAAGTCAAATTCGCAAACTTATGGCCAAGCAAGGCTATGACGTGACGCTGGACATCACAAAGTTTTCCAAAAGCCAAGCAGTAGCAACCAATATAGTCGTGGGCAAGGGGGGAGATGTATTTTTCAAAACCGAGCGCGCAATTGTTGATTATGATTTCAGCAAACGCACGGCAAAGCGTATCGAGCTGGTGCGTCCTTATATAAAGGCCGAATTTGATAGCAAGGGCAATATCACATCAAGCTGGATGCGGCCCAAATCCGACAGTTCGCAAAAACTGCTCCTGCCGCCGGACGGGCTGGTTATTACAGACGGCATTATCGATTGGCAAATGATGCTGAGCGAAACCAGCCAAATGGGTGCTGGGCAAGCATATTTAGACGCAGATATTATTACCGCCACGCATTGGAGTACCAATATTTCATCTCAGAAAACGTCCTTCAATTTTTCTCTATTAAAGGCTGAAATTAAACATGATGTTTTCATCGAGACCAAAGACGGCAAATCATTTGATATATTTGGGTCAATGGATACCGAAAATTTTATTGCCTATTTAACGGTGGGACAAGCTTCCCAATTCGACAAATTAAATACGCAATTCAAATTCAATTTTACCCCCACAGACGGCCAGAACATACCCGCCTTTTCTGGCTGGATGAATGCCAATTTGGGCGGCTTGGCCACAGGCGATTATGAAATAGGTAAGGCTGATATAAAGCTAAGCGAAATATCCTCAAATCAAAAGGGTGAGATTTTTGCAAATTGGCAAATGGACGCGGCGCATGTGCAAATTAGCGATACGCAAAACCGCGACGCCTTGGCCGATAGACTAACCAGCCATAATGCACTGGCCAACACACCCATAGCCCAATATTTCACCCAAGGGCTATACGATAAAGCCGCGCAGTTATTGAGCGGGTTTGATATAGATGGGCGCGGGTCATATGCATCAATAGACGGCGGCTATACCCTTAAACTGGATGCGCCCTTGAGCCTGAAAGCGCCTGGCCAAAAAATAGTGTTCACACAAAAAGATGATGAATTTCTCGACTATAATATAGGTAAAAAACAACTCGCCTTTGGCGCAGATATTCAATGGACTGGCCAGCAAGCCCTCAACCTAACCGACTTCACTATGTTGGCGAAAAGCGCTAACGGTGTAAAAATTGACGGTCTGCGCACGATGAAAACGCGGATCCGTAGCCAGCAGACTTGGCGCTTGCAAAGGGATGGTGAAAATATTCGCCTTGCTCCATTTGACATAGATTTTACCTATGCCGCCCAAGGCCGCAATACCCGTGTGGGCATTGACGGCGGCATTGATTATGACGGCACCGTTCCGGGTGGTTCTGTTGTTGGCCTTGTGGCAGACGGCAAAATGGATTTACGCCTGTCCGGCGCTGACTTCACCCTTGGCTACACCCCGACAAAGCCGCTCTCTATTACCGCATTTACAGGTCCGTCCGGCCGGACGACCAAGGCACTTACATTCACTATGGAACCTCAAGCGGATATATTGCGTAAAACATCACATGCAAGCGTCATGCGTACTACTCTCAAAAATGTCAGCACTCAGATTATTGGTCCAGAAAACAAACGACATTTAGATGCGCGGTTTGAAAAATTGGATGTGCGCACTGATTTTACCACATCGCCCCAGCACTGGAGAATTGGCGTTAAGGGCGCGGATATTAGATCCGAAGATTTCCCGGCACCCGGCACCCATATTACCGCCCCGAATGCTAAGCTCAATGTGTTTCAGATGCAAAGCGGGGCTATGACCTTCGACCTTGCCAGCCCGTACACATATGTAGCCACAGACAATGCCGTGATTGAAAATTTGAACATTAGCCTAAGCGGTAGCCCTGATGATATTGCCCTCAAATACAAAGCCGGCAGTGTCACCATGGTCGGCGGGGCGGTTCCCGCCTTGCCTATGCACGGCACGGCACGGCTTAAATCAGGCGAGCTTACCGGGCGCGCCGTGACCAATTTGCCGCGCACAACGGATACACCTATCGACATTCATTATAGATCAAAGGATGGGCAAGGCAGTGCCAAAATTCTGATCCCGAAAATTATCTTTGATCCGCGCGGATTACAACCTCAACACTTAGTCCCGGTTTTGCGCGGTAAATTGGCCGAAGTGTCCGGCGAGGCTTCTGCCGAATTTGATTTTAAATTTGGTGGCGGTAAGTCTGTACAGTCCAGCGGTTGGGTCGATTTAAAAAACCTGGATATAGGCACATTGGTCGGGCCGTTGAGCGGGGTTAATGCCAAGTTGGTCTTCACATCTATATTTCCGCTTAAAACCAGGGGCACTCAAACCGCAACCCTCACAGGGTTTGACCCGGGATTCCCGCTCAAAAACGGCACCATTAAATTTGAAATCATTCCGGGCGGCATAAAGCTTTTCGAGGCCGCATGGCCTATTGAAAATGTGGTCGGTTCGCCCGGGAGAATTTATTTAAGCCCGACAGACTGGCGTTTTGGGAATGTGGAAAACCGCGTAGAAGTGAATGTCGAAAATGTTGGGTTAGGCACTATGCTAGCCGGAATTGGCAAAGATAAATTATCGGCAACCGGACAGGTTTTTGGTACATTACCGGCGCGGATTAATGGTGTGGATGTATTGATCGAAGGCGGTGTTTTGACTGTTAAAGATGGCGGCATTATCCGCTATAAGAGCGGCGCTACGGACGCAGCGGCGGCGCGCAATGAAAATGCCGGACATGCTTTCAAAGCGCTGGAAAACTTCCAGTACAAACAATTAGAAGCCCGCATTGACGGCCCCATAGACGGTGCTATGGCGCTCAAAATCGTATTTGACGGCCAAAACCCTGAAGTGCTGGGCGGACAACCATTTCAATTTAACACGGAGGTTAAAGGCGAGCTGGCCAATATTGCCCGCAATATGGCCGGAGCCTTTAGCAATGAAGAAAATTTGGCGCGCATACTGGAAATCAGGAACGGAGAAACCGCAGAATGATTGCCGCATGACAAGCGATAGATGTGTATTGCTTAAATGGTTTGTTAATGGCAAGTTCAGCTTGCTCAATATAAGGTGTGCTTATGAAAACAGTTTGGAAAATATCTTTGACCAAGGCTCTCGTCGGTTTAGTGGCGATATCCATATTGTCAGGGTGTATAACACACAAGGTCGAATTTGAGCCATCGGACAAGCCGATTGTCATCAATATCAACCTCAATATTCAGCAAGAAATCCGTGTCCGCCTTGATAAGGACATCGAAGACCTGTTGGCTGATAATCCGGATGTGTTCTAAGGAGAACCAATATGAAAATGCCCATAAAACTAATCAGCGCCGCCTTTGCAGCTTGCATCATGGTTGGCACAATTACTGTGGTCCCCACATGGACACCAAATGCGTTAGCGCAAGTGGCCAGTGCTAAATCAATTGTAGACCAAGCCAAGACAGACGGGATTGTCGGTGAGAAACTTAACGGATATCTGGATCTTGTCACACCTACTGCCAGTGCCGAAATACGCGCGGCTGTTAACGAGATCAATATCAAGCGCAAATCCATCTATACGCGCCTAGCCCGCGAGCAAAAAGTCGGTATCGCAGATGTGGCTGGCCTTACAGGTGAAAAGCTTATTGCTAAGGCAAAACCAGGTGAAATGGTCATGCTCGGTGATGGGCAATGGCATGTTTCAGGTGCATAGAGCCAAGATCATAAATTCAGGTTTCCTCTTTCCATAACCGTAATTGCTAGCCTAGAGTATTCAATAAACCGAATCGCTTTTAAAGGCTCGCCATGTCAGAAAACATCACCAAGCTAACCGCTGCAGATTTAGCCGCGCTTTTATGCGCTCGAATATGTCATGATTTGGTCGGCCCCGTAAGCGCCCTAGAAACCGGACTTGATTTGTTGAACGACGATGACAATCTCGATATGCACGATGATGCCATTGAACTGATAAAAATTGGTGCGGAACAAGCGAGCGCCAAATTACAGTTTTTACGCATTGCTTTTGGCGCTGGCGGCTCAGCACCAACCATAATAGCTGCCGCCGAATTGGAGCGGTTAAGCCGGGGCGTATATCCAGACGGGAAAGTCACCTTTGACTGGAATATGGGTGTGGACGGCTTGAACAAGCCTGCGGCACGCGTATTGCTGAACTTGGTTATGCTCAGCGTTCAGTCTATTCCGCTCGGCGGTACAGTGGCTGTGAGTGCAAAGATAGACGGTGCCCAGATTGACATTTCCCTATTATGTAAAGGCAAAAAAGCCCGTCTCGACCCAGCAATTGCCAAAACGCTTGCTGGCGGCGCCCCGCAAGACGGGTTTAGCGGTCGCACTATCCAGCCGTTTTACACAGGCATGATTGCCCGCGAAGCAGGCGGTACTGTCAGTAGTACCGTCGAAACCGAGGGCGAAGCCATTATTTTCGGCGCGCAAATTCCAACTGCATAAGCTAGATACTAAGTCTAAGTACCTTTCTTATTCGCAAGAATTGATTAAACATTTTTGTTTGGGGGTTTTTAACCATTTTTAACCAATTAGCCGCACTGTGATTGTAACGATCACAATACCGGATAATTTATGTATTCTGCCGAACGAAATTTTGTTGCCACCGCCCACGCACAACTGCTTGTGTTGGACGATGATGGACAAGATGCGCACACCCATTTCCCTGCTGCTATTGAGCAAATTAAACAAGCTGCTGCCCCCGTTAAAGCCCGGGCTATATATCGCGCCGCATTGCTGTGCGAGGATGTACTGAAACGCTCCAGCTCAGCAACTGATGTAAACTTTCGAAATTCGGTAATGCGATTAAATTCTTTGGTCAAATCATATGCAGACGGCTTGTATGAAATTGATCCAGAGTTTAAACAAATAACGCTCGACCCAGGCGTCATTAGCGAGACCCACTCCGCTCAAGATTTATCCAGCGGGGATTTGCAAGCCGCAAATGAAAATGCTGCCAAAGTGCTCCAGCCCCTATTGCGTCTTGTAAAAGACGACGGGCGAACCAAGGCGCTAAAGTTATTGGCAAATTTCAGCACACAAAGCATAACCAAGAGCCAGCAGACAAGTGTGCGATTTGATGCCGTAATGCGGCAAATCACCAACCGGGCTTTGGGCGAAGCCCGTGCGAGAGCAAAAATCGTTAGCATCTCCTATGCAGCCGATTTTGATATTATTGACGCGAGCATAATGCCGGGGGTGCGAACTTATTTGCAAGAAGTTTGTTTGGAGATCGTCAGAGACGGTTTGGTCGTAGGTGGTGATCTCGCTGCGAGTTTGCACCGTGCTTGGCAAATTTCCATTACCGGGGAAACGCAGGGGCAAAATCTAGCGTTCTCTATTAGCTGGCCTGGGCAGGAAATTTCGGAAATTTGCAAAATCATACAATTGAATAAAGAGATGAAAGACCTTGGTGGCAAAGTGAACGCTAAGACGGTGCAAGGCCTTGACGGCGACACGGATACTCAGCTTATTGAATATATCTGCCCTGCGCACAAACCAGAACAAATTCCGAAACCGACCCCAGTACCGCAAACGCAAGCAAGAGAGGGTTGATATGGCCAGTTCTATACAAATTAACGCGAATAAAACATGCTTAATTGTCGACGATTCAAAAATGATCCGCCGTGTCGCGTCGCGTATTTTACGGGAACTTAAGTTTGAACCAAGCGAAGCGGGCGATGGCCGCGAGGCTATGGAGCTTTGTAAAGCCAAAATGCCGGACGCCATATTGCTGGATTGGAATATGCCTATTATGGACGGCTTGTCTTTCCTCAAGACCTTGCGAGGCGTTGAAGGCGGTGCAAAACCCGTTGTCCTGTTCTGCACGGCAGAGCGCGATGTTATCAAAATTGCTGAAGCTTTGGATGCAGGCGCTGACGAATATATTATGAAACCGTTTGATTCCGATATTTTAGGCTCCAAGCTTTCCGAAGTCGGCCTACTGGATCAGGCGCACTTATGAGCGGAGACCTTTCCTTAAAACCCAGTTACTATGAAGCGCTGAAACGCCTAACTATTGAGCTTGTCGGTGTCAAACTTGGCGCGGATCATACTTTTTTGGTGGAAACCAGATTATCCGCTCTTGCCCGTAAGGAAGGGTTTGAAGACCTGCCGCAAATGATTGACGAGTTGTTTTCGCGCGGACAAACGCGATTGGCTATTCATGTTGTAACCTCGCTTTTGGAGCGGGCAACAAGGTTTTTTGAAGACCGGCCCGGATATGAAGCGCTCGGCGATATTATATTGCCGGACTTGCACCCGTTATATAGGGGCGGCACATTGCGGATAATGTCTTATGGTTGCTCTAGCGGCCAAGAAATTTATTCCGCAGCAATCCTCGTCGATACATTGGCCGATTTATTTCCGAATATGGACATTGAATTGACGGGTGTTGACTACCCGTCCGAAGCTTTGGACCGCGCCAGAGCCGGGCGGTTTACCCATTTCGAAGTACAGCGCGGCCTGCCTATACGTCATCTTATCAAATATTTTGACCGCGACGGCGAGGACTGGGTGGTGAAACAAAGCCTGCGCGAGAAAATTACGTTCCTGGACCATAATTTGCTTGCCGATATCGGCGAACTCGGGACTTTCCAGGTTGTTATGTTCCGAGGGCATCTCGGTCAATTTACCACACCAGCTAAGGCTCGTATATTGCGTAGTCTCGGAAATCTGGTCAGCGCCAATGGATATTTGATGCTGGGTAGTCACGAAAATCTGGACGACACTAATTTTTGGTTTAAGGCTCAGGCGGCTGCACCGGGTTGTTACAAAAAGCGTACCAAACAAGGCCTGATTGCGGAGCCAGAGACAGAGCCAGAGACAGGGACAGAAATTGAAGAATTTCCGAAACAACCCTTTGTCCCTATGGAATATAAAGGCTCTAAAACCGTCTAAATTTGGGTTCGGTCTCGGCATCACCGAATTGTGTCTGTAACTTTTACTATATTTGTGCTATAATGTGAACACAGATTACAAAACACATGCAGGAGGCACAACATGCTCACGAAACTTTCACTTAGTTTAGGGTTGGCTCTTAGTTGCTCCATTGGTTTATCAAATGCGGCATTTGCACAATCGCTTGTTATCGGCGACGGCGGTGCTCAAGAATGTTATTACAGCGTCAAGCACGGCGATCCTGGGCGCATTTCGACTATAAAGGATTGCAAACTTGCTTTGCGTGATCCGAATCTTTCTAAAAAGGACGAAGCGGCAACCCATGTTAATCTCGGTATTTTGCTGATGCGGGCGAAGCAATATGATGCCTCGCGCGCCCAATATAATATGGCTATAGAAATGCAGCCTGAGCTTTCCGAAGCCTATATCAATTACGCGGCTAATCTGATCTATCTCGGTGATTTTGAGGCGGCCATAACGGCCTCCAATACAGGTATAGAGCTGGGCACCAAAAAAATGCCGGAAGCTCTGTTTAACCGGGCCATGGCTTACGATAATTTGAAGCGATATAATTTAGCCTATGCTGACCTTAAAAAAGCTTTGACCTTGCGCCCAAACTGGAAACCCGCCTTGCGCGCAATTGACAATTACGAGGTCGCCGCAAAGCCGCCCAGTCAAGGTTAGTATCATCCTATATTAGTCTCGTTGCTCTAAAACAGAAACGGCCCGCTAAATTAGCGAGCCGTTGTTTTTGTAATTTGACTGAATTTTAGTCCTCGTCGCTTGCAATCTCTTCACCAGTTTCCTGGTCGACAACTTTCATAGACAAGCGGGTTTTGCCGCGCTTGTCAAAGCCCATAAGCTTAACATAAACTTCGTCGCCCTCAGAGAGGTGATCTTTTGGATGCTCAACACGTTCCGCAACAATTTGGCTCACATGGACAAGACCGTCGCGCTTGCCAAAGAAGTTCACGAATGCACCGAAGTCCATAACCTTGACCACTTTACCTTTATAGATAACGCCGACCTCTGGCTCAGCCGTTAGGCCGTCAATCCATTCGCGGGCAGCTTCGATAGAGGCTGCGTCGCTAGAGGCAAGTTTGATAGTGCCGTCGTCTTCGACTGAGACGCGTGCGCCAGTGACTTCAACGATTTCGCGGATAACCTTGCCGCCCGTACCAATGACGTCGCGGATTTTATCAACCGGGATTTTCATGGTAACGATACGCGGTGCGAACTCGCCAACATCTTCATTGGCTTCGTCCATGGCTTTGTTCATTTCGCCGAGGATATGAATGCGTCCACCGTGAGCTTGTGCAAGTGCATCTTTCATGATGTCCATTGTGATACCAGCAATTTTGATGTCCATCTGCAAAGATGTAATACCGTCGCGTGTACCCGCTACTTTGAAGTCCATATCACCGAGATGATCTTCATCACCAAGGATGTCTGAAAGAATAGCAACATCGTCGCCCTCTTTAATCAGACCCATAGCAATACCGGAAACCGGTTTGGAGATCGGCACACCCGCGTCCATCATCGCAAGTGAGCAACCACAAACGGTCGCCATAGATGATGAGCCATTGGATTCCATAATTTCAGAAACCAGACGGATGGTGTACGGAAACTCTTCCGGGCTCGGAAGAACCGCAGCCAATGCCCGCGCAGCCAATTTACCGTGACCGTATTCGCGGCGCGATGTACCGCGCAAGAAGCGAGCTTCACCAACGCAGAACGGCAAGAAGTTATAGTGTAGCATGAACTTGTTTTTGATTGTGCCCGTAAGCTGATCAACAAATTGTTCGTCTTCGGACGTACCCAAAGTCGCTACACATAATGCCTGTGTTTCGCCGCGTGTGAACAGGGCGGAACCGTGGGTGCGCGGCAGGATACCGGTTTCGGAAACGATTGGGCGTACTTTATCAAGTTTACGGCCATCTATTCGCTTGCCGGTTTTGATAACGCTGGTGCGCACAACCTTGGATTCGACGGATTTAAACGCATCAGAGAATACGCTGCCGTCCATGCCGTCAGGATTATCGTCAGATGCTATCAATTTAGCACCCTTATCACGGGCGTCCGCAAGCGCTGCTTGGCGTTCCATTTTGTCGGTTTTCTTATAAGCTTTGGCGATGTCTTTATCGAGGAGCTTGGCAACCGCTTTTTTCTCAGTCGCATAATCAGGTGCCGTAAAGTCCCAAGGCTCTTTGGCCGCTTTTTCGGCCAGCTCAATAATCGCGTCAATCACTGGCTGATACCCTTCGTGGGCAAATTCGAGAGCGCCGAGCATTTCTGCTTCGGTTAATTCTTTGGCTTCACTTTCCACCATCATCACCGCGCCATTTGTACCAGCAACAACCAAATCGAGCGCGCTGTCTTCCATTTCTTGGATAGTTGGTTGCAGCACATATTCGCCGTCAATAAAGCCGACACGCGCCGCGCCGATTGGACCCATAAACGGGACACCGGACAGGGTAATCGCAGCAGAACCAGCAATCATACCAAGCACATCCGGCTCGGTTTCAAGGTCGTGCTGTAGCACAGTAATGATTACTTGTGTTTCGCTCATGAAACCTTTGGCAAATAAAGGCCTGAACGGACGGTCAATAAGGCGCGAGATCAAAGTTTCGCGTTCGGTCGGACGACCTTCGCGTTTGAAATAGCCACCCGGGATTTTACCAGAGGCATAAAATTTTTCTTGGTAGTTAACGGTCAGCGGGAAGAAGCTTTGTCCCGGCTTGGCTGTCCGCGCCGCACAAATAGTTGCCAGCAATACGGTTTCGCCGTAAGTCGCAAGCACTGCGCCGTCGGCTTGGCGGGCCATGCCGCCAGTTTCAAGTTTGAGGGTTTTACCGCCCCATTCAATTTCTACAGATTGTTTATTAAACATAATTTTCGTCTTTCACATACATCAGGGCGGATCATTCTAATTTTTGACACGACCCCTACATTCGGGCTTTCTTGCCCATTATCTGGCTCTTCGCGAGCCTACATACTTAAAAACCGTCCCCCAGAATTAGGAGACGGTTTGTTTTTGGCGATGCGCTTAACGGCGCAGCCCCAGGCTTTTGATGAGGTCTTGATAACGACCCGCATCTTTTTTCTTGAGGTAATCAAGTTGCGTGCGGCGCAGGCTAACCATAGCCAGCAGACCACGACGGGAATGATTATCTTTTTTGTTGGTTTTAAAATGTTCAGTTAGATTGACAATGCGTTCGGTTAGGATCGCGACTTGTACTTCTGGTGAACCGGTATCGCCCTCTGAACGGGCATATTTTTTAACGAGCGCAGCTTTGCGCTTTGGTGTAATCGACATCGTATTCTCCTATAAAACGACTACAAATTAAATACGCGTTTCGGACTTAACCGCCCGGCACGCGCCTCACACAGAGCAATTTCTACACCTTCGTGTTTCGCAAGTACCATCCGGCTTACGTCTAAATCTCCGACAGAGCGGGGATAAAACGCGGCCTTCAAGCTTGCAAATATTGAAGGGTGTAGGACAATTGCTCGTCCTTGCTTCAGATCAAACCGCTCATTTTCGTTGACGGCCAGCACCGGGATGTCGTCCAGTGCGGTCGAAAGCGGGAGTAGTCCGTCCGTTGCGCGCGCCTTATGGCGCAATTCTTCCAGCGCGTCTAGTGAAAAAGACGCATCTTCTGCAAAGCTCCCCACCCGTGTGCGGCGCAAGGTTTTAACCGATCCTTCCGTGCCGAGCGCATAGGCCATATCCCGCGCCAGCGACCTTATATATGTACCCTTGCCGCAATCGACGCGGATAATCGCCCTATCCCCTAAAACTTCCAACACTTCAAGCCCGTCTATTTGTACCAAACGCGGCTGCATTCTGGGTTCTTTCCCGGCGCGCGCCAAGTCATAAGCCCGTTTGCCGTCTATTTTAATCGCAGAAAATGCGGGTGGTGTTTGTTGAATCACACCACGAAATGTATGCAAAATATCTTTAACAGCTTGTGCATCTACGCAAACGTCAGCGTAGCGTTCTGTCACCTCACCTTCCAAATCTAAGGTATTGGTCTGAAAAGATAAATCCAGTGTTACGACATAACTTTTTTCTGCATTAAGTCCCATCGATGCAAAACGTGTCGCTTCACCCAGTAAAATGGGTAGCCTCAGCCGGCGAAACAACATTCCCGTGCCCCATACGACAGCCATAATAAGCAACAAATTTTCAATTTCCATTCAGGTTTTTGTTAGATTTTCCTATTCTTGCTTTCCG